>NZ_JOPI01000033.1:0-52705 GCF_002153695.1 Acetobacter sp. DsW_059 | reverse complement strand
TTATTGTTCAGTATGATGGACAATAATTACTTATAATTTTATTAATTTATTTTATTTTTATAGTTTTTATTGTTTGTCAGTAATATTTACGAAAATCTCTTATATTATATTAAATTTTATTAAATTTAAGTGGGTAGTATTGTATTTCTGTTAAGTAATGTTACGGGAAAAGAAATTAGAAAAGTATTTTATATCAATAAGAAAACAAGAATTATACGATAAGCTGTAACTTATATGAAACTGTAATCTGGAAGGTCTGATGGCACTTCCAGTTAGGACCATAATGGTACTGTCTGCTTGCAGGAGCCAGAAAATCCCCTTATATCATGGGGAAGGAGGCGCAGTTAATCATTTTAATTAAATCATTAACTGTTGCGCTAATTTTTTATTAAAAGCCTTCGTTGATGCGTGCTGGTCAGAGAGTTGATCGTTACTGGACGTATCATCTGAAGAAAGTGGTGCTGCTGAAAAGCTGACTAACATTGTTATTCAGACAGCACAGAGGGATTTGACTCTGATGACTACTTTTTCTGATCTGCAACTTGCAACGCCTATACTGAAGGCTCTGGCTGACGAGGGTTACGATAAACCTACCCCTATTCAGGCGCAGTCTATCCCTTATCTTTTGCAGGGGCGCGATCTTCTCGGGCTCGCTCAGACTGGTACGGGTAAAACAGCAGCCTTTTCGCTGCCTATCCTTGAATATCTTCACAAAAACCCAAAGCAGTCTCAGTCCAGGCAGGCCCGGGTTCTGGTTCTGGCGCCAACGCGTGAGCTGGTTTCTCAGATCAGTGACAGCTTTAAAGCCTATTCACGTTATATGAAATGCTCTCAGGCTGTTGTGTTTGGCGGTGTTGGTCAGGGGCGTCAGGTTGAGGTCATGCGCCGTGGGGTTGATGTGCTGGTCGCAGCTCCTGGTCGTCTGCTCGATCTGATCGGCCAGGGTCATATTGACCTGTCTGCGCTGGAAGTTCTGGTGCTCGACGAAGCTGACCGTATGCTTGATATGGGCTTTGTCCGTGATATCCGTCGTATCATGACGTATCTGCCAGAAAAGAGGCAGACGCTTCTGTTCTCTGCAACAATGCCGCGCAGCATTTCTGATCTTGCAGGTTCATTGCTGAATAACCCTGCTAAAGCAGAGGTTACGCCTCCTTCAAGTACGGTTGATCGTATTCAGCAGGCTGTTATGTTTATCAATGGTGATGATAAGCGCGAGGCTTTGCTTGAGCTGGTCAAGTCACCTAAGGTGGTGCGTGCGGTTGTCTTTACGCTGATGAAGCACGAAGCCAATAAAGTTTCTGAGTTTCTTAATAAATATGGCATCAGCTCAGAAGCAATACACGGTAACAAATCTCAGGGTGCGCGTGAGCGGGCTATGAAGGGTTTCCGTAGTGGTGCAGTGCAGGTGCTGGTTGCAACGGATATTGCAGCGCGCGGTATCGACGTGGATGAAGTCAGCCACGTTTTCAATTATGATCTGCCTAATATTCCTGAGAGCTATGTGCACCGTATCGGCCGTACAGCGCGTGCCGGGCGTGAAGGCTGGGCTCTTTCATTCTGTGATGCAGAGCAGCGTGCCTGGCTGCGTGATATAGAAAAAACAATTGGCAAGCCGGTGCCGGTTGTGCGTGATCATCCGTGGCACTCTGAAGAGGCTGAGGCTTCTACCATGCGTCCTCCTGTCCTTGGCGGGGGTGGTCGTGGCCGGGGTGGTCCGTCACGTAATGGTGGTGGTGCCCGTCGTCCGACGAACCATCGTTCTGATGCAGGGGCATCCGGACAGCGTCGCTACGGTGGCCGCGGGCAGCGTCAGGCTGCTGGTGTCAGCTGATTTTTCTGTGACACTATGGGTTAAAAATTTGAAAACCACTCCTTGTGAAAGGGGTGGTTTTTTTATGGTATTATAAGCTTTACTGAGACGGGGCAGTGATCAGATGTCAGGGCCTGTTCGTCGGGTTTATAAAGCATGACCTTCAGGCTTCCTGGCGCAATCCAGGATATAGCATCTCCACCGGCGATCAGATGATCAATAAAATATCTTCCCCCTTCGCAGGGGGTCGCAAAACCTGATGTTGTCAGCATCAGGGGTCCTGACTGTGAAAGTTTGAGAAATAACGGATCTGCTTTTGTCAGGCGGCGGTTAAAGTCACCCAGAATAAGAAAGGCTTCATGGCTGGCCTGTCGCTGCGCTATCCATTTCTGTAAAATAGAGAATTGTTTGATGAGTGTCGGGCAGCTGTGTTTTTTTTCAGTCATCGGGTAATATGAGCACCCTGCTTTCAGGTGGATAACCAGTAAGCGCAGGGCAGAATGATCGCTTTGTACTGTAATATCCAGCCCGCTTCGCAGCAGGTGCCGGGTGTTTACGCCTGCTGTGCTTAACTCCGTCAGGTCAGGGTGGCGGGTTATGTGAAGATTTTTATTTAAAGCTATACCAGTACGCTGCAGAATATCATCGTGCGTCATAAGAATAGTGTAGCGTAATTCAGAAAAAACCCTGGTTGCGGTATCTTTATTATCGGTTTCCTGAAAAGCGATAATATCTGCGTTGAGATGCTGTGCATAATCTGACAGAGCATAAAAATCATCTGGCGTGCGATGAGGAATGTCGGGCGGGGCAGTCTGAGCCTGGGGAGAGGTCTCATCGATGAGCCAGTCCATGTTCCATGTCGCTATTTTAAGCTGCGTTTCGGCTAAACATGGTCGCGTTATGAGTAGCGGGCTGATTAAGCAAAGGGCCATTGCATGACAGAGGCGGCCACGTGCGGGCATAAAAAATGCCCGCCACAGGTGAGGAGTGGCGGGCATTATTCTCGTCTGCTTCAGCGCAGAGGGCGTTCAGGCCTGTGTCTCGGCTGAGAGCTCAAGCTCTTTAAGGGCCTCGGCTACAGAGGTTGTCCGGCGTGTTTTTTCATCAAGGATGCTGACTTCGCCTGATCCGATATCATAAAACCAGCCCTGAAGAATCAGAGTGTTACGTGCAAGCCTTGCTGCGACCGCTGGGTGTGTGCGCAGATGTGCCAGCTGAAGCAGGACATTATGCTCTGCCAGTGACCTTACGATTGCAGGACCGGCATCTTCAGCTGTAAAATCGTTCAGAGCCGCTGCTGCAGCTGCTTCAGCATTGCGCAACCATGATTTAACAGTTGGCATTTTTTCCAGGCTGGCCTGGTTCGCTGGCAGCAGTGCTTTCATGGCGCCGCAGTCAGAGTGGCCGCAGATAATGATGGAGTTTACGCCAAGGCCCAGGGCGGCATACTCAATGGCAGAGGAGACGCCTCCGAGCATTTCGCCATAAGCAGGAACGATATTGCCAATATTACGCAGAATGAACAGATCGCCTGGTTCTGTCTGAGTAATCAGGTTGGGATGAATACGACTATCTGCGCAGGTGATAAAAAGGGTGCCGGGTGACTGGCCGCTGGCCAGGTCGGAGAACAGAGATTCTTTTGCAGGAAAAACTTCAGAGTTGAAGTGTTCAACGCCACGAAGCAGAGAGATCAGGTTTGATCTGGTCTCAGAACATTTAGGCATACTGTAGACTCCGGCTGTTTAGAGCGGCTGCGTTGTTTAAAGGCAGCGTCCGCATTTATGTTTTTCTTATAAACAGACAAATAGAGTGGGTGTGTTCACAAGAAGGTTTTTTTATTTTTGGTCAGGAAAGTTTAAATGCTGACAGGAATGTTTATTACAGCAATAAACATTCCTACGCTATGTATAAAATCTGAAAACAGCAATGATTTCAGGCGAGAAGATCGCCTTCATCAGGTTCGCTCATCTGATCTGCGGGATGGCGTATCGGAGCGTTAGAGCGTGGAGCGGCTGCAGCTGGTGATGGCATTTGTGGTGCCTGGGCTTCGGGTGCTCTGCGGCGTGTAAAGCTTGCGCCTAAAGTTGCCAGCTCAAGGAACTGGTCAGCCTGTCGGCGCAGGTCGTCACCGATAAGGGGAGGGGTTGAGCGCATTGAGGAAACAACGGAAACCCGTGTGCCCTGGCGCTGAACGGCCTCAACAACTCTGCGGAAGTCTGAATCTCCGGTAAAGAGAATCGCATGATCAATATGTGGAGCCATCTCCATCATATCGACAGCGATTTCTATTTCCATGTTTCCCTTAACGCGGCGCTTGCCCGTGCTGTCAGTGAATTCGCGCGCAGCTTTGGTGACCAGAAAGTATCCGTTGTATGAGAGCCAGTCGGTGAGAGGCTTCAGGGGAGAATAATCTTCTGTGTCGAGAATAGCTGCATAATAATAAGCACGAACAACGTGTGTTTTTGTAGCAAAAAAATCGAGAAGTTTTTTGTAATCAATGTCGAAACCAAGACTTCTGGAGGTTGAATAAAGACTTGATCCGTCAATAAACAGACACGTCTTTTCGTCTTTCTTCAGGTTCATAAGAGAGTATATCCTCATAATTATTAACGAAATGTAAAATTGTTAAAATTAGTTAAAAATTCCCGTGTCAGTTGTTTTATTAATATAAGGGAAGCGGAGATTATCTGACAACCTGCTGCAGGGGAATATAGTTGAAAATAAAACCTGAAAAAAAGCTTGTAACAGCTTTGGTTGCGGTGGGTGCTAATCTGCCTTCAGCTCAGGGGAGTCCGTTATCTGCGTGCCAGGAGGCGGCAGGGGTTCTGAAACAGGTTGCCGGTGTTGAGGATATTCAGGTTTCATCATGGTATGAAAGTGCGCCTGTTCCGCCATCAGGGCAGCCCCCTTATGTCAATGGTGTTGTCCGTCTGCTGACAACTCTGGGTTCTTATGAGCTGCTGCATGTTTTGCAGGGAGTGGAGCAGGATTTTGGTCGTCAGCGTTCCGTTGCTAATGCGGCGCGCACGCTCGATCTCGATATCATTGCTTATGGTGATCTGTGTCAGGATGATCCGGTGCTTATTTTACCGCATCCCAGAGCGCATGAGCGTGCTTTTGTTATGATGCCCCTTTGTGATGTTGCGCCTGACTGGGTGCACCCCGTGAGTGGTGTCGGGATAAAAAAGCTGGTTCAGCAGGTTTCTGAGCAGGAAATCAGAAGAATTGTCTGAAAGGGGTCTTTTCTTAGGCTTGCATAATGCGCTAAGAAGGTTCCTCTGTTTTTTAAAGTGCTAGTGTCAGGAGGCTCTTCACAATGGCCCGCGTGACTGTTGAAGACTGCGTAGAAAAAGTTCCAAATCGTTTTGAGCTGGTGTTGTACGCAGCACAGCGTGCCCGCAATATCTCCCGCGGTGAAGAGCTTATTGTTGATCGTGACAATGATAAGAACCCGGTAGTTGCTTTGCGTGAAATCGCTCAGGATGCTGTGCCGCTGCCACAGCTGCGTAACGACCTGATCCGTTCTCAGACGCGTGAGCCTGAGCCTGAGCCTGTTGATGAAGAAGTGCAGGATCTTGTTCCCACTGAGCAGAATATTTTCGGCCTTCAGGAGATTTCTCCTGAGGAAGAGGCGCATGACGACGCCAGTGCTGTTGAGGCAGCTCTGAGCGGGCGCGGGCGCCGGTAAGAGAGCTGAGTGACGCAGGCCGGCAGTGGCAATCAGAATGTCGGGGGCGGTGGAGTTATAGCTGAAGCTCCGCCAGCCGCTCACGGCACGAATGTGTCGGTAAAAGACGCAAAGCCTGTCACCTGCGATAAACTGCTTTCTGTCGTTCGGGGTTATGCCCCTGATGCCGACCTTGAGTCCATCAGGCGGGCCTTTGATGTTGCGCAGAAAGCGCATGAGGGTCAGCTTCGTGATAATGGTGACCCTTATATAACCCATCCTCTCGCTGTTGCGATGATTCTCGCCGGTTTCCGGCTTGATGTGTCCTCAGTAATAACAGCTTTGCTGCATGATACGGTTGAAGATACCGGTGTCACGCAGGAACAGCTCCGGGCAGAGTTTGGTGATACAGTTTCTGAGCTGGTTGACGGTGTAACCAAGCTGACACGGCTTGAGCTGCAGTCGGACCGTACCAAGCAGGCTGAAAATTTTCGTAAACTTGTGCTGGCTATGTCGAAGGATATTCGTGTCCTTTTGGTGAAGCTGGCCGATCGCCTGCACAATATGCGTACGCTGCATTTTGTGGAGCGCGTTGATCGCAGGCAGCGTATTGCCCGTGAAACCCTTGATATTTATGCGCCACTTGCTGAGCGTATCGGTATGGACCGGGTTAAAACCGAGCTTCAGAATCTGTCTTTCGCGCAGATTGAGCCTGAGGTCGATGCAACACTGAGAGCCCGCCTGAATTATCTGCGCGGGCAGGGGGCTGATGTCATTGAGGATGTCAGGCGTGAACTTTTGCGCCTGTGCCACGATGCTGGCCTGAAGAATGTTCATGTCGCGGGACGTGAAAAATCGCCTTACTCGATATGGGATAAGATGCAGCGCCGTAATGTGGCGTTTGAGCAGCTTTCCGACATCATGGCATTCCGCGTGATCGTTGACACGCGTGAAGACTGTTATATGGCGCTGGGGGCAGTGCACGCTGCATATTCGGTCATTGCCGGGCGTTTTAAAGATTATATCTCCACACCTAAGGTCAACGGATATCAGAGTATCCATACAGGTGTGACGCTGCGCTCGCCGCGCAACCAGAAAATCGAAGTGCAGATTCGTACCGCTGCAATGCATGATATTGCTGAAAACGGTGTGGCAGCGCACTGGGCTTATAAAGACGGTAGTGGTGAAAATACAGAAGGCTCTCCTGGTTTCAGGCGGCCGCGCTGGGTGCAGGATCTTCTTGAAATTCTTGAAGCCTCTTCAGCTCCTGATGAGTTCCTGGAAAACACCAAGCTTGAGCTGTACCAGGATCAGGTTTTTTGTTTCTCACCCAAAGGTCAGCTGATCTCTCTGCCGCGGGGCGCAACGCCGGTTGACTTCGCCTATGCTGTACACAGCCAGATTGGCGATAGTTGTGTCGGGGCCAGGGTGAATGGCCGCCTGATGCCACTGCGCTATGAGCTGCAAAATGGCGATCAGGTTGAAATTATGACCGCACGCGGGGGGGCACCATCCCCCTCGTGGGAGCGGTTTGTTGTTACTGGCAAAGCGCGTGCGCGCATTCGTCGTTATGTGGCAGCGCAGCAAAGGCAGACATATCTTGATGCCGGGCGTTCTGCCCTAGCTAAGGCTTTCAGGCAGGAAGGTGTTGACGGTTCAGAGAAAATTCTTGAGCCGGTTCTTAAAACTCTTAAACAAAACAGCCTGCATGACCTTTATGTTGCCGTTGGCAACAATAGTATTGGTGCGCGTGATGTTGTTTATGCCACCTATCCTGAGTTAAGGCGTGCAGTACGTGCTCCGCGTATGGTGCCCGGGCTCCCTGGTGTTCTGGGGACAGCAGGGCCACGCCTTATGGCGGGAACCAGCGGCAACCAGAAGAAGCGCGCTGATGGTAATATTCCTCTCGTCGGTCTGGGTGCGGGTATAGCAGTACATTTTGCCGCCTGTTGCCATCCTCTCCCGGGTGATCGGATTGTGGGCGTCGTGGCAACCGGGCGTGGTGTGACCGTGCATACCAAAGTATGTCAGACGCTGGAAAATTTTGCGGCAACCCCTGAGCGTTTTCTTGATGTTGACTGGGATTATGACGCCATGGACCGGGGGGGTGCCAGCACCATGCGTGTCGGGCGTATCAGTCTTATTGCTGAAAATGTCTCTTCGGTTCTGGCAACAGTTACGAACACAGTTTCTAAATATGATGCTTCTATCGTCAATCTGAAGATCGTGAACCGTCAGCTTGATTTTATGGAAATTCTGGTTGATGTCGAGGTTCGTGATCTGAGACATCTTTCTTCGGTTATTGGCGGGTTGCGTGCTGCTTCAGGTGTGACACAGGCTGACAGGGCACGTTCATAATCATGCCTGTGAAAGAAGGTGGACCATGACGATTATTGCCGCCGGGGTCGATTTATGCGACATGCGCCGCATTGAGGGGGTGATTGACCGCTTTGGTCAGCGTTTTCTCGATCGGGTGTTTACGACGGCAGAGCGGGAGCGTGCTGAAGGGCGTTCCGGTCATGCGCGTATCGGCGCCTATGCCAAGCGCTGGGCAGCGAAAGAGGCCTGTTCCAAGGCTCTTGGTACCGGGTTTGCTATGGGTGTGGCACATAGCCTTATCGCTGTTGATAATCTGCCATCAGGTCAGCCAACGCTCAAACTTTATGGTGCCGCCCGTAAACGTCTGATGACGTTAATCCCTGAAGGACATGAGCCACATATTCTGCTGAGTATGACAGACGAGCCGCCCTATGCTTTTGCTGAGGTGATTATTTCGTCGCGCCCGATAACAAAAGAGCATTAAGACAGGAAAACGTCAGATCATGAATATGCCGGAACATCAGCCTTCCGAAAACAAAGAAGGTGAGACAAAAACAACGGCTCAGGTTGTCATGGAGTATGTGCGCACGCTTGGTACGGCCTTTATTGTCGTGCTTGTGCTGCGTACTTTTGTGTTTCAGTCGTTTTTCATTCCGTCCGGTTCAATGATCCCGACTCTCCAGGTTGGTGATTATATTTTTGTGAGTAAATATAGTTACGGCTACTCACGTTATTCTTTTCCGATGAACCTCGATTTATTTAATGGTCGTATATGGGGCGCAGTGCCGCATCGGGGAGATGTGGCGGTTTTTCGTTTCACTAAAGATACGTCAATCGATTATATCAAGCGCGTTATTGGCCTCCCCGGCGACCGGATCCGCGTGACCGGGGGGCAGCTTTACCTTAATGACCAGCTGGTGCCCTGTATTGATCCGCACCCTTATGTTGCTGTGGATGAAACGCATGAGCCGGAAAATGGTCAGGTCTGTGAAGAGATTCTGCCCGGCAGTGATGGTCGTCCCGCCGTAAAGCACTCTGTGCTGAAGCTGACGGATCAGGGAGCGCAGAACAACACGCCTGAATATGTTGTGCCGCCAGGGCATCTGTTCATGATGGGTGATAACCGCGATAACAGTGCCGACAGCCGCTTTATGGGTGATGACCCGCATGATCTCGGTTTTGTGCCAATGCAAAATCTCGTTGGTCAGGCTAAATTCATCTTCTTCTCGTTTGATAGCATCGCCCCGGCCTGGCAGTTCTGGCATTGGCCGGCGGAAATTCGCTGGGCACATTTATTTCGGAGTTTGACGTGACATCTGTTGCTGGCGGCCTTGTGCCGCAGCCCCCCATTGACGCTTTACAACAGCGCCTTGGGTATATTTTTAAAAAACCGGAGCTGCTTTTTGAGGCACTCACCCATCGTTCTGCAGCTTATCAGAACGCCGGTGGCCGCAGGCGTGGTCAGAAACTTAAAGGCGTCGGCTCCAATGAGCGCCTTGAGTTTATAGGCGACCGTGTTCTGGGGCTGCTGATGGCTGAGTGGCTTCTGGAGCGGTACCCCGGCGAGCAGGAAGGAGCTTTGGGGGCCCGTCTTGCTCATCTGGTGTCACGTACTATGCTGGTTGAGGTCGCTGGTGCTTTTGAGCTGACAGACAGTCTGAGTGTTGCCGCGCACGAGGCGCGTGCTGGTGTTCAGGCAACAGCCAGCGTTCTGGCTGATGCTATGGAAGCTGTTCTGGGTGCTGTTTTCCTTGATGGCGGCTTGTCTCCTGCGCGTAAAATTGTGCGCAAAGGCTGGTCTTCCCTGCTGGAAGCGCAGGCCCGTCCGCCCAAAGACCCCAAAACAGCTTTGCAGGAATGGGTTCTGGCCAGAGGTCAGGCTTTGCCTGTTTATAAGGTTGTTGTTGCAGAAGGGCCGTCACACGCTCCTTCTTTTGTTGTTGAAGTTGAAGCTGGTGGCCAGAGCGGGTCAGGTCGGGCAGGCAGCAAGCGGGCGGCGGAGAGCGCAGCCGCAGCAAGCCTGCTTGAGCAGCTGGAAGGTAAAAAAAATGGCTGATGTAACACGTTGTGGTTTTGCTGCTCTGGTTGGTGCACCAAACGCCGGAAAATCGACCCTGCTTAACTGTATGGCGGGGGTAAAACTGTCTATTGTCAGCCCGAAAGCTCAGACAACCCGCTTCAGGGTTCTGGGCATTCTTATGCGTGAAAAAACGCAGATTCTTCTGGTTGATACTCCCGGAATTTTTCGTCCGCGTCGTAAGCTTGACCGGGCTATGGTTGCCGCTGCCTGGACCGGTGCGGAAGATGCTGACATCACCATGTTGCTGATTGATGCAAAATCTGGCCTGACAGAGGCTGTGCAGGAAATTATTGCACGCCTCGCAGAGACAAAACGTAAAGTCTGGCTGGTTTTGAATAAAACGGACCTGGTGCAGCGCCAGGCTTTGTTGCCTCTGACAGCAGCAGTGACAGAAAAACTGCCGGTTGAGCATGTGTTTATGGTCAGTGCCCGTTCAGGGCAGGGGGTTGATGATCTGCTCGATCGCCTGGCAGAGACCCTGCCTGAGGGGCCTTATCTCTACCCTGAAGATGATCTGACAGATCTGCCTGATCGTCTTCTTGCTGCTGAAATTGTACGCGAACAGGTTTTTCTGCAAACGCATGAAGAAGTGCCTTATGGTGCCACAGTTGAAACCGAAAGCTACAAAGAGCGCCCTGATGGTTCAGTACGTATTGATGCCGTTATTTATGTGTCGCGTACCGGGCATAAAGCGATTCTGATTGGTGAGCGTGGCCAGAAAATTCGTCAGATCGGCGAACGTGCCCGCCGGCAGCTTTCTGAACTTCTTGAACGCCCCTGCCATCTCTTCCTGAATGTGAAAGAGCGTTCAGGCTGGGATGAAGAGCGCGCGCGTTTGCGTGCTATTGGCCTGGATGACGTGCCATAAAGAACCCATGACCGCTTGTGGCATACGCTCATGAAGGATAAGAAAGAGCCACACAGGCCCGGTTATGCGCCGGGCCGGAATTTCTCAGGAATGGTCGAGGGCAAATGACAATGTTAACAGGCGAAAAGCCAGATCGTAAACGTGTCCTGCTCAAAGTTTCGGGTGAGGCCCTGATGGGCGGCGGTGCCTTTGGGGTTGATCAGAAAACTGTAGAGCGTATTGCTTCAGATGTTGCCGCCGTTGTGCACAGCGGTGTTGAGGTGTGTCTGGTTGTTGGTGGTGGCAATATTTTTCGTGGTGTTGCTGCTGCTGCAAAAGGGATGGACCGCGCGCAGGGTGACTACGCGGGCATGCTGGCAACAGTTATTAACGCATTGCTTTTGCAGAATGCGCTTGAGCGTGAAGAGCTGCCAACCCGCGTGATGTCAGCTATTGATATGTCTTCTATCGCAGAACCCTACATCCGTCGCCGTGCCGTAAGGCATATGGAAAAAGGGCGCGTTGTTATCTTTGCCGCCGGCACAGGGAACCCCTTCTTCACGACAGATACAGCCGCTGCGCTGCGTGCTGCCGAGATGGAATGCGATGTGCTGCTTAAAGGTACGCAGGTTGATGGCGTTTATTCTGCAGATCCGAAAAAAGATCCGTCAGCAAAGCGCTATGATCAGCTGAGCTATATGGATGTGCTTGCGCATGATCTCAACGTGATGGACGCGGCTGCAATCAGCCTGTCACGTGAGAATAAGCTGCCTATTATTGTTTTTAATATTGGTGAAGCCGGGTCTTTCGCTCGTGTTATGCGTGGCGAAGGCCCCTTTACAAAGATTATTGAGGCATCCTGACAGGCTGCTGCCTGTTCTGAGGTGCGACCTGATATAATAAAGGCAGCTTCGGCTGCCTGCTAAACGGAGGAGAAAACCGTGTCTGAACTGAATGCTCTGACCGAAGACCTGACCCGCCGGATGGACGGCGCGCTGGAGAGCCTGCGACGTGATTTTGCCGGCCTGCGCTCCGGTCGTGCCAGCCCGGCTCTTCTTGAGCCTGTAAGAGTTGAGGTTTATGGCAGCGAAGTGCCGCTGACACAGGTTGGGTCGATTGCGGTGCCAGAAGCACGTATGCTGACTGTACAGGTGTGGGATCGCGGTGCCGTTGCTGCTGTGGAGCGCGCAATTCGTGATTCTGGTCTGGGGCTTAACCCTGCCGCTGATGGTCAGATTGTGCGTGTGCCCATTCCCCAGCTGACGGAAGAGCGTCGTCATGAGCTGGCTCGTGCAGCAGCTCGTTATGCTGAAGGTGCCAAGATTGCGGTGCGTGGTGTACGCCGCGACGGCATGGATAAATCGAAAGCCAGTGAGAAAAAAGGCGATATCAGCCAGGACGATGTTAAGGTCTGGTCTGATGCGATCCAGAAACTGACGGATCAGTATGTTAAAAAAGTTGATGACATGCTGGCTGATAAGGATCGTGAGATCAAACAGGTTTAATGTGCAAGCGCGATCAGATTAAAAGCCGTGATGTCAGCCGAAAAAACACGTGAAAAAGAAAAAGTCTCTGTTCCGACGCATGTTGCGGTCATCATGGATGGAAACGGCCGGTGGGCTGCAGAGCGGGGTCTGCCACGTCTGGCCGGGCATAAAGCCGGGGCAGAGGCAGTAACCCGTTGCCTGCGTGCTGCTGTGGCCCGCGGTGTGGATTATCTGACATTATATGCGTTTTCTTCCGAAAACTGGTCGCGCGAACCGCAGGAGGTTTCTGACCTTACCAGCCTGATGCGTTATTACCTGCGGCATAAAATTGCAGGCCTGCATCAGGAAGGGGTCAGAATACGTTTTATTGGTGATTTATCGCGTTTTGATTCTGGCCTGAGGGTCGAGCTGGATCGTGCTGAGAAATTAACCAGTAAAAATACGCGCATTACCCTTTTGCTTGCGCTGTCTTACGGTGGGCGGGGGGATATCGTTCAGGCTGCTCAGCGTCTGGCACTGTCCGTTCAGCGTGGTGAAATGGCAGCGGAGCAGATTACAGAATTAGAGTTTTCACAACATTTGTGGACGTCAGGCGTCCCCGATCCTGATGTTGTCGTAAGGACAAGCGGGGAGTATCGCCTTTCAAATTTTTTACTGTGGCAGAGTGCATATGCAGAGCTGGTGTTTCTGGACGTGTTCTGGCCAGACTTTAATGAAAGGCACTTTGCTGCTGTGTTAGATCATTATGCCCGCCGTGAGCGCCGCTTTGGTGTCAGGCCGTCAGCATGAGTGCTGAAAAAAGTAACGCCTGGCGTGACTTAAAAGTTCGTACACTCTCAGGCATTATGCTTGGGGCTGTTGGTGCTTTTTGTATATGGGCCGGTGACTGGCCCTATAAGATCATGGTTGCTGCCATGACCGCAGGGATGGCGGCTGAGGCTGCAACGCTTTTCAAGGTTTCGCCCCGGTCGTGGCGTGGCGGGCTTTATGTGTTGTGGGCCGCCTGCGCCTGGATTGCTGCCGTGACTGGCCACTGGAACGCTTTCCCGCTTTTTTGTCTTTCTTCTCTTATTTTTGGTCTGCCTCTGTGCGCCATTATGTGCGTGATTGTTGTGGCCTGTAATGCCTTGTTGTGGCTGCGTCTTGGCGGGGCTTTGCCTGTGCTGTTTGTTATCGGTGTCGTGGTCGCCAGTGACAGCGGTGCCTATCTGACCGGACGTATGCTTGGCGGCCCTAAACTGGCCCCGCGCATTTCTCCTGGTAAAACCTGGTCGGGCTCTGCTGGCGGCTTGCTGGCAGCTTTACTGACAGGGTTCCTGATCGCTTCTGCCTCTGATTACCCTGCTACGGGCTCAGCTTTATTTTGTGCTGGTGTTCTTGCTGTTGTAGGGCAGATCGGAGATTTGGCTGAAAGTGGTGTGAAGCGCAAAATCGGGGTGAAAGATTCGGGCAGTATTCTGCCTGGTCATGGCGGGCTGCTCGACAGGTTTGACGGTCTTATTTTCGCGGCACCGGCTGCGGCCCTGTTTTCTTTGTGTGTGACTTTGCCTCGTCCGTTCTGGACAGCGGATTTGCATGCTGTATTAACCGCTCTGACAACTATACTCCACATGTAGGTCAGTCGTCAGCATAGAGCCGTTTTCTTCAGCTATAAGAGATAGATAAAAATGAGAACTGTAACTGTTCTGGGAAGCACCGGCAGCATTGGGTGTTCAACTGTTGATCTGCTTGAGCAGGCGCGTGACCGTTATCGCGTTCGTGCTCTTGTCGGCGGCAGGAATGCTAAAAAGCTGGCAGAACAGGCGCTCAGTCTCAATGCAGAACTGGCCGTTGTCGCTGATGAAGCAGCGTTTGATGAGCTGCGCAGTCTGCTCTCTGGCTCGTCTGTAAAAATTGCCTGCGGGCGGCAGGCGGTGATTGATGCGGCAGCTCTGCCCGCTGACTGGACAATGGCTGCCATTACAGGGGCTGCGGGCCTTGAGCCGGTTCTGGCTGCGGTTAAAAATGGCCGCTCAGTCGCGCTGGCTAACAAAGAGGCTCTGGTCTGTGCGGGTGATGTGATGCTTCGCGCAGTTGCTGAGGCCGGAGCAACGCTGCTGCCTGTCGATTCTGAGCATAACGCTGTTTATCAGTCTATGGCCGACCGGCAGGTATCTCAGGTTGAGAAAATTATTCTCACCGCTTCAGGGGGGCCATTTCGCAAGTCTTCTCTTGCTGAGATGGAAGCCGCAACACCCGGGCAGGCTCTGAAGCACCCGACCTGGAGCATGGGTGCTAAGATCAGCATCGATTCGGCTACAATGTTTAATAAAGGCCTTGAGGTGATTGAGGCTGCAAGAATTTTTAACCTGCCCGAAAGTCAGATTGATGTTCTGGTGCATCCGCAGTCTGTTGTGCATGGTATGGTACAATACACCGATGGCAGCCTGATTGCGCAGATGGGATCAGCCGATATGCGCATTCCTATAGCGCATACTCTGGCCTGGCCTGAACGGATGGCAACCACATCGTCAAGGCTCGACCTGGCTGCTTATGCAACACTTGAGTTCAGTGCCCCTGATGAGCAGCGTTTTCCTGCTTTGCGTCTGGCGCGTCAGGCGTTACGCTCAGGTGGTGCTGCACCTGCTATTCTTTCAGCTGCGAATGAAATTGCAGTTGATGCATTTTTAAATAAGACAATTGGTTTTCTTGATATTGCGCGTCTTGTGGAGAAGGTGATGGAGAAGCTTGGTGCTCCGCCGGCAGATACACTCGATGCCGTTCTGCACTGGGACGCTCAGGCACGTCATGAGGCCCGGAATTTGACATCAACGCTGGCTGCCTGAACCCGGGTTAGCAGGAGTGATATTGATTTTATTATGATACATGACTCTCTTCGGGCGATTATCGCCTTCGTCTTTGTACTCGGTGTTCTGGTCACCATTCATGAGTTCGGGCATTATCTGGCAGCACGCTGGCGTGGCATTCATGTAGAGATTTTCTCTATAGGTTTTGGTCCCGCTCTGGTGCGCTGGGCTGATCGCAGCGGTACAGAGTGGCGTATATGCTGCCTGCCTTTTGGCGGTTACGTGCTGCCTCATGGAATGATGAACCCTGAGACCGCCACCCCCGAAGAGAGGGCTGCCTGGATTCCTGGTAAAACATTTCATGAAAAATCAGTATGGTCGCGTGCAGCAGTCATTGTGGCGGGGCCACTCTTTAACTTTTTGCTTTCTATTGTTCTGCTTGCGTGTTTGTACAGCGTTACAGGCATGCCCAGAATCACTAATCATGTATCGACAATACTGCCTCACAGTGCCGCAGCCGATGCAGGCCTTGAAAAAGGTGACGTGATTACTGGCATTGGTGGTCATTCGCTTGACAGCGTTGCGGCTATTCAGGAGGAGGTTTCAGTATCTCCTGGTCTTAAAACGACTCTGAGCGTTACACGTGACGGTAATAAACTCGAAGTGCCGGTTACAATTGGTTCAGGCACGGCAAAATCAGGTGGTTCCGCTCATGGTCTTCTGGGTGTTGGCTTTATGGTCGAAAAGACCCCGCCGCTTGCGTTGCCTCAGGCTGTAATTGCTGGCATAAAAGAGACGTGGTCTATGACGAAGGAGACAGTTCGCGGACTGTGGATGATTCTTACCGGGCAGCATAGTGCCAGAGAGCTTGGCGGGCCGCTTAAAATTGCCCAGCTTTCAGGGCAGGTTGCGCAGTATGGATTTGCCAGTTTACTACCGTTTATGGCTTTGCTTTCTGTTAATCTCGGGCTTATCAATCTCTTTCCGATACCGGTGCTTGATGGTGGTAAACTAATATTTTACATTGTTGAGGCGGTCAGAGGACGCCCTGTGCCGGTTAAAGTGCAGGAAGTTTGTTTTCAGTTTGGTCTGGCCGCTGTTGCTGCTCTTTTTCTTTTTTCGACGTTTAATGACCTTTCCAGCTTTGGATTGTTTAAGTGGATAACATCGTTTGTGAGTTGAAGTTTGTTATCGCGCAAATGGAAACACTTGCGTCATGATAGTGATATCGGATACTCCATACAGAGGGCAGAGCAATATTAATGAAAGATGGGTTCCTGGCTGTGCAACGACCCCGACTGTGGAGGAAAGCAGATTTTGACGGGTAAGCGTTCAGCTCTCTTTGTCTCTGTATGTATGGTGCCTTTTCTGCTGGTGCAGAGATACGCCATGGCTGCAGACGCTCCTGCCAGCTCTGCGCGGCAGTCTTCGGCTGTTTCTGCAGGTCAGCGTAAGGTGTCATCTTCGCCAGGATACGTCAGTGGTAGTGTTTCGGGAGTTTCTCCCGGATCGCACGATGTTATCGAACATATCGATATTACCGGTAATTCGCGCATCGAAACCAACACAGTCCTTTCTTACATGGTTGTTCAGTCCGGGGATTACTTCTCTCAGGATGACCTTGACCGTTCGCTTAAAACACTGTTTGCGACAGGTCTGTTTAAGGATGTCCGCCTTCGTCGTGAGGGCAATGTTCTGAAGGTTAACCTGGTTGAGAATCCGATCGTCAACCGCATTGTGTTTGAAGGTAACAGTGCAGCCAAAGAGGAAGACCTGCGAAAGGTTATCGCTTTGCGTCCGCGTGCTGTTTTCTCGGCGGAAACTGCAGCTGATGACCGTCAGAAAATTCTCGATGTGTATGCGGAGAAGGCGCGTTACGCTGCCGTCGTCACGCCACAGATTGTCAGGCTGTCACATAACCGCGTGGATGTGGTTTTCCATATAACGGAAGGACCGCAGACCCTTATTCGCAAAATTGCATTTGTTGGTAATAAGGCATATGGCGACCTCCGTCTGGCCGGTATTGTTTCCTCAAAAGAGACGGCCTGGTTCAGGTTTATGTCTTCAGCAGATGAATATAATCCTGAGCGTCTGAAATACGATGCGGAGCTTCTGCGGCGTTTTTATCTCAGCAATGGCTATGTTGATTTTCAGATGAAAGACGTATCAGGCGAGCTTTCTCCTGACCGTAAGTCATTTTATGTAACCTATACCATGGATGAGGGGCAGCGTTACCGTCTGGGTAAAGTCGATATTCGCTCAAGCCTGCGTCATGTGCCGGCAAAGTCCCTGCGAAAATATGTCGAGCTGTTTGCTCATCAGTGGTACGATGGCAAGGCTGTGCAGGATAACGCCACAGATATGGAGGAAACTCTCCAGGCTGAAGGTCACCCCTTTGCTATGGTCAGGCCGGTTATCGCACGTAACCCTGAAAAGGGTGTTGTGAACCTGTTGTTTGATGTGAGTGAGGGGCCGCGTCGTTATATTGAGCGTCTCGATATTAACGGTAACACCATTACCGAAGACAGCGTTATTCGTCGTCAGATGCCTTTTGCTGAGGGTGATCCCTACACACCGAGCTACAAAAAATATGCTAAAGAATCGGTTCAGGATCTTGGCTTCTTTAAAAGTGTAGACGTTCAGGATACGCCGGGCTCAGCGCAGGATAAAACCAACGTCGCAGTTAATGTCGTTGAAAAGCCAACAGGTGAATTTTCTCTTGGTGGCGGTTATTCAACTGACGTCGGTGTGATTGGTAATATTGGTCTTAAACAGCACAATCTGCTTGGTACAGGCGTTGATGCCGGTCTCTCCGGCACAATGTCGCAGTGGCAGAGGCAGGTTGATCTTTCTGTTACAAACCCGGCTTTTCTTGGTCGTAACCTTGTTGCTGGTGTCGATATTTTCGGTATTCAGAACAAGTATCAGACGTACCAGAACTACTCTGAAAGTCGTGTCGGTATTACCCTGCGTATGGGGTATGCGTATAATCGCTACCTCTCACAGTCATGGAATTATACGCTGACACGCCGTCACGTTGGCCTTGCCGGCGGTGGCTGGTATCAGCCCTCCCTGTACGTGATCGACCAGAAGGGTAACTCTCTTCTGTCTCAGATCGGTACGAACCTGGTTTATGACCGGCGTGATAACCGTATGAACCCGCATAATGGTTATATGGTATCACTTGGCGGAGATTTTGCTGGTCTGGGCGGGGATGAAAAATATGGGCGTGTTAAAGTTAATGCCTCATATTATATTCCGCTTGATGACCTGACGAACAGCCATGACTGGACGATTGTCCTGCGTGCCGGTGCCGGTTACATGGGTGACTGGGGTAACGGGCGCCATGATATCATTGATAACTTCTATCTGGGTGGTCAGAACCTTCGCGGCTTCCTTGATGGTGGTGCCGGTCCGCGAAGCAAAGGTTATGGCGCTTATCCGGGTGAGGATCTCCTGGGCGGGCGTTATATTTACAACGCTTCAGCTCAGCTTAATTTCCCGATGCCGTTTCTGTCTGCAATGGGCGTGATGGGACGTACCTTCGTTGATACAGGTAGTCTCTGGGGCCTGCGTGTAAAACGTAACTTGTCGCATCCCTGGAGTGACCCGTATCAGGGTATTTCGGGTGACAGACCATTGCCTCGTGTCAGTGCGGGTGCCGGTTTCTCGTGGAAGAGCCCCTTCGGTCTGCTTAATATCGACCTTGGTGTTCCTATCATGCGCAGTCATAACGACCGTACGCAGCTTATTCGTTTTGGTTTTGGTCAGCAATTCTGAGGTAATGATGGTTTATTTTAGCAGAAAAGCCCTTTTGGGAGCCGTTTTTCTGTCATGTTCAGCTGCTTTTCTATCAGATGCGCAGGCACAGAGTTCAGGTGGCGGATGGTTTGTGCCAAAGAGTGCACAGCCAAAGCCTGCTCCGGCACCTCGTCAGGTTCACGAAGCGCCTCAGCCTGATGCTCCTGAAGAGAGTGGTGGTGAGGAATCGCAGACCCCTCCCGTTCTGCCTCTCCCAACTATTCCAAACGCGCCTGACCTGCCAAAAGGTGTCGCTCCTCCTCAGGCCGTTATCGGCGTGATCAGTGTTCCTGGCGTTATGCAGCAGTCAATGGCCGCAGCACAGGTAGAGCATATTCTGGGTGCGCGTCGTGATGCCCTGGCCCGTGATGTTCAGAAAGAGCAGGCTGGCTGGCGTGATGAGCAGCAGAAGCTTCAGGCGCAGGCAAAGTCACTGACCTCTGATCAGATCCAGTCTCGCGAGCGCAGCCTGCAAACACGCGTTATGAAAGCTCAGCAGGCTTTCCGTAATCGTAACCGCATCATTCAGGAGGCCGCTCAGGTTTCCCTCGGGCAGATAGAGCGCGAGCTGGTTCAGGTTATTCAGAAAGTAGCAACATCGCGTGGTATGAACCTGATTCTTCATAATGAGCAGGTAGCTCTGCATGTAGATGGCCAGGATATTACCAATGAGGTGGCTAAACAGCTGAATACTATTATGTCATCTGTTTTCATTCCTGCTGCTGACGTCGACCCGGAAGTGCTTGCTAAATCAGGGAAAATGCCAACAACGGCTAATAGTGATGCACAGGCACCGGCAGCGGGTCCTGCACCTGCGTTTAACCCTTCTGCGGCAAAGACTCATTAATTCTTATGAATGCCGAAAATTCTTTAGCTGCGGGGCCGGCTAATCCACGTTTTTTCCTTCGGTCAGGCCCTTTTGATGCGCAGGCAGTCGCTCAGGCTGCTCAGGCTACTTTTGTTCCTCCGGCTGACGGACGTGCTCTGCCAGCCGAAGGGTTCAAAGGCATAGCACCGTTGCAAAGTGCCGGTTCTGATGAAATCAGTTTTCTTGATAACCGGCGTTATGCGACGTTACTTGAAAACACCTCAGCCGGGCTGGTCATCGTTGCGCCTGCTTTTGCTGATAAAGTTCCGCCACATTGTGCTGCGCTGATTACGTCAGAGCCATATCTGGCCTGGTCGCGTGTTGCCCGCATGTTTCATCCCAGGCATCCGGCCAGAGCGGGGGTTCACCCCTCAGCCTGTGTTGCGTCAACAGCTGACATTCATCCCACCTGCGAAGTCGGTCCCTTCGCCATGATTGGCGAAAACGTAAAAATCGGGGCCGGTTCTGTTATTGGTGCCCATACTGTCATTGAACAGAGTGTGACACTGGGTGAAGAGTGCCGGATTGGCGGTCACGTTACATTATCGCATGTCGTTGTGGGTGACAGAGTTATTATTCTGCCAGGCGCACGCATTGGTCAGGATGGGTTTGGTTTCGCTGTGGGGCCTCAGGGTTTTGAAACTGTGCCGCAGCTTGGTCTGGTTGTGCTCGGTAATGATGTTGAAATCGGTGCAAATACGACTATTGACCGTGGTTCGGTTAATAACACCGTTATTGGCGCGGGCTCCCGTCTCGATAACCTGGTGCAGATTGGCCATAATGTGCAAATGGGCCGGTGCTGTATAGTGGTGGCCCAGGCCGGTATTTCCGGCTCTACTATTCTTGAAGATTTTGTTACAATTGCTGCTCAGGCAGGCCTTATCGGGCATATCCGCATTGGTGAAAAAGCGCGTGTAGGTGCGCAGTGCGGTGTGATGTCTGACGTAAAAAGTAAGGCTGATGTGATTGGTAGTCCTGCAATGCCTTTCAAAGAATTCTTTCAGAATGTTGCTGTTTTGCGAAGAATAGCTAAAAAGAAGCCGGGTTCGTCTGAGAGTTCGGCCGATAAAGATGATAAAAAAGACTAACCGGATAATTCTATCAGATAAGATTAAATTAAAATCAGGGTGTTAAGATAATGGAAGTAATGCAGCAGGAAGAGCAGATAATTAAAGAGATAGACGTTAATCGTATTAAGCAGGCTATACCTCACCGCTATCCTTTTTTGCTTATCGATAAAATGGTCGATATTGTCCTTGGTGAGGAAGCAACAGGTATTAAATGCGTAACTGTTAATGAGCCTTTCTTTCAGGGGCACTTCCCGGCGCGCCCGGTGATGCCTGGTGTCCTGATTATTGAAGCTATGGCTCAGACAGCAGCCACTCTTGTTGTCCTTTCTCTTGGTGATAGTTTTGAGGGCAAGCTTGTCTATTTTATGACCGTTGAAGGTGCCAAATTCCGTAGCCCCGTTGGTCCCGGAGATCAGATTCGCCTGCACGTTGCCAAGCAGCGCCGCCGCGGTAGTGTGTGGAAGTTTTTTGGGTCTGCAACCGTAGATGGAAAAATTGTAGCTGAGGCAACATTCAGCGCTATGATCATGGACTGAGCGTTCTGCCTGTAAGGGACGCTTTTAAGTAAATGCCTGTGAAAAATAGTTTGCCATAAAAAAGCGTGATTTGTCTGTTTGTTTTTGTCTTTTTCACCGAAGGACGAGAGTGCAGTTATGGAAGGAACTGAGGTATTGCATAAGGTGGAAGAAGGCAGTGGGGCAGTAATCCATCCAACTGCCATTATTGCTCCTGGCGCCCGCATCGGGCGTGGAGTTAAGGTTGGGCCATGGTGTTCTGTCGGAGCCAATGTCGTTATTGATGATGACGTTGAGCTGATTTCGCACGTTGTGGTTGATGGCCATACACGTCTTGGTGTCGGGTCACGCTACTACCCGTTCTCTACGGTAGGCATGGCACCGCAGGACCTGAAGTATAATGATGAGCCAACCCGTTGTGAGGTTGGTGCACGTACTGTTGTGCGTGAACACGTGACGATTCACCGTGGCACAGCTACCGGTTGTGGCGTGACGCATGTCGGGGACGATGTGCTGATTATGGCGAACGCGCATGTTGCTCATGACTGCCAGGTCGGGAATCGTGTGATTATCGTCAATAACGTTGTGATGGGTGGTCATGTCGTTGTTGAGGATGATGCCCGCATTATGGGCTCCGCAGCCATTCATCAGTTTGTCCGTATCGGTCATGCTGCTCTGGTTGGTGGCGTTGCAGGCGTGGAAGCTGACGTTATCCCCTATGGCAGTGTGCTGGGAAACCGGGCCAGGCTGGTTGGTCTGCACTGGATATGGCTGCGCCGCCATGGTGTCAGTCAGCCTGAAATTCATCAGATGCGCCGTGCATTTCTCACTCTTTATCCTAAAGGGCCTGAGGAAGGGACATTTGCTGAACGTCTTGAGCGTGTGCGCAGGGATTACTCTTCTGACCCACGCATTCAGGAGGTTCTGACCTTTATTGACAGCCCGAGCAAGCGTGGTCTTGTACGGGTTGCACGAGGTGATTACAGCGCAGCAGAAACAGAGGGAGCCTGACACTGCAGTCGTCGCAAACTGTAGGCATTCTGGCCGGTGGCGGGCCATTGCCTGCCAGAGTTGCTGAAGCTGTTGTGGCCAGAGGCGGCTCGGTGTTCATTCTTGGTTTCGAGGGCTTCGCAGAGCCTGAGACGATAGCGCCCTGGCCGCACCAGATTGTAAGGCTGGGTGCGGCGGGTCAGATGCTCTCTTTGCTCAGAGAGCATAAGTGCGGTGATCTTGTTCTTATAGGCCCTGTGCGTCGCCCGTCATTACGGAGTCTGTATCCCGATTCTGAGGGGGTGCGTATTCTTGCCCGTCTGGGTCGTTCTCTTTTTTCTGGTGATGATGGCCTTCTGGCCTCCCTCGTTCGTATTCTGGGGGAGGAGGGCTTTCGGGTTCGTGGTGCTCACGAATTTTTGCCGCAGTCTGTTTCTGAGCCCGGAGTACTGGGGCAGATTCGGCCTGATGATATTGCCAGGGCTGATATCGCGCATGGCATAAAAGTAGTGCAGGCTCTGGGGCGGCTGGATATCGGGCAGGGATGCGTTGTGCAGAATGGCGTGGTTCTGACGGTTGAGGCCATGGAGGGCACAGACCGTATGCTGGAACGTGCGGGGCTATGTAAGCAGCCCGGAGAGGGCGGTGTACTGGTTAAGCTTTTAAAGCCAGGTCAGGATAAACGTGCTGACATGCCAACGATTGGCCCGGTTACTGTGCGGCTCGCAGCGCAGGCCGGTTTGCGGGGTATCGCCTTTGAGGCAGCACACACACTGCTAACTGATCCTGAAAACTGCGTAGCGGAAGCTGATAAGAGCGGACTTTTTCTGATAGCCGTTGAACCTGAGCGTTTTATTCCCTGATTTGTGACTTTGCTCGCGCCTTCATCGGTTTGTGTGTCAGGTGACGCCTGCTAGTATGAGATATTATTTTGTTATCGGCGGGAGAGAAGTCTAATGGCCAGTTATCTGCATACAATGGTGCGTGTGCGCAACCTCGACAAAAGCCTCGCATTTTATAAATTACTCGGTATGCATGAGCTACGCCGGCGTGAGGTGCCAGAGGGCAAATATACGCTTGTGTTTATTGGCTATGCTGACAATACCGCAGGGCAGGCTGAAATTGAGCTTACCTATAACTGGGGGCAGGATGACGGCTATGACGTTGGTACCGGCTTTGGTCATTTTGCCGTTGGTGTTTCAGACGTTGCAGCGGTAGCTGATGCCGTGCGTGCGGGTGGCGGAAAAGTAACCCGTGAGGCCGGGCCGGTAAAATTTGGCACGACCATTATCGCCTTTGTTGAAGACCCCGATGGTTATAAAATAGAACTTATCCAGCGGTAAGTTCCGGCTCCGGCTGCTTATGCAGCCGGGTCCTGCTTCAGGCGTGATAACAGTCGTTCAAGCGAGCTGTTAATCGTGTTTGCAGCCTGTTGCACCTGAGAGTCCTGGTGGGTTTCGAGCAGCTCAACACTCAGCAGGGCAGGGGCAATAATATTTTTAATATCATGCTTTAGTTTTTTGCTGGCGGTTTGGATGGTGTCAGACTGTGGCATCAGGAATAGCCTTCTTGTTGGTTATGATTATCCGAGAGACTCTGGCAACGATTGACGGCTGGCTTTCAGGTCATTATAAGCCGCCCTTTACAGGGGCAGGTAGTTTTATCTATCTGTCTGACAATTAATTTATCAGAGGGAGTGCCGCAATGAAGCGCACCTATCAGCCTTCACGGCTCGTTCGCAAGCGTCGCCATGGTTTTCGTTCACGTATGGCAACAGTTGGTGGTCGTAAAGTTATCGCTAACCGTCGCTCAAAAGGCCGTAAACGTCTTTCTGCCTAAGGGCTGAGGGGTTGTCCATGGTCACAGACCAGGGAAGAAACCTTGAGCAGGCTGAAGACGGACCTCTTCAGTCTCAGGGCCTTAAAAAGCGCAAAGAGTTTCTTTTTCTGGCTGCGCGTGGATGTAAAAGCCCGGTGCCAGGCCTTGTTCTTCAGCTCTTCAGGCGTGCTGATTCGGGGGCTGCCCGTGTGGGGTACACAGTTACCAAAAAAGTCGGCAACGCTGTTGTGCGTAACAGAGTGCGTCGTCGTCTGCGCGAAGTTGTGAGAATCGTCGAGGCAGAAACCTCACTCAACGGTCTTGACCTCGTTCTGATTGGTCGTGCAGGGACAAGAGACAGGCCTTTCACGGCTCTGATCACAGATTTTCGTAAGGCACTGGGGGTATGTCTGTCTGAGGCCGACAGAAAAGCCAGAGCAGGCAAAAACGGTTCTTAAAGTTTTTCAGGCCTGTTGTGCCTGATTTCCGTTTTTTTATGGTTTGTCTTTTCAGGTTTCCCGGCTCGCAGGCAGTGTGCTGCTATTTTTTTTGCTTGCTACAAGGGGGCCTGCTGGCCAGAGAATGGATACACGTCGTCTCATACTGGCAACATTTCTGTCAGCTATTGTCCTTATCGGGTTTGATTATTTCTTCCCGCAAGCCCCTAAACAGCAGCCTGTGCCGGTTGCTGCAACGCAGGCTCTTAACGCCCCTGCCGGCGGAGCCGCTGCCACATCAGGCGCAGCTGCCAGACCTGCCGAAAGTTCCGATGCTGCTCAGGCCGATATCCGCCTGACAATTGACGCTCCTGCTGTTCAGGGAAGCCTCAATCTCAGAGGTGCCCGTCTTGATGACCTCGTTCTCAAGGCGTACCGCGAAACAACAAAACCAGACAGTCCTGATGTACGTGTGCTGAGCCAGACTGGCACGGCCCGTCCTGATTATATTGATTTTGGCTGGCGCGCCCCTGAAGATGTCAAAATTGCTCTGCCAGACGCTAATACCGTCTGGAAAGCTGATCAGCCCCATCTTGATGCGACACATCCGGTTACACTGACGTGGGATAACGGTCAGGGCTTTGTGTTTGATATCGTGCTGGCGATTGATCGTAACTTTATGTTCACGGTTAGTCAGCATGTGCATAATAATACAGCGCAGGCGGTTTCGCTTTATCCGTTTTATCGTGTTAACCGTGGCTATACCCCCGAAACTAATGGCGGGATGCTGGTGCACGAAGGGCCGATCTCCGTTATTGATGACCGCCTGAACGAAGGGTCATATAAATCCCTGCGTCAGGACAGTGTACCACCTAATAACATTGCCTGGAGCCATCAGGGTAAAGGTGGCTGGGCCGGTATTACCGATAAATACTGGCTGATGGCGATTGTGCCTGACCAGGCAGCTCAGGTCGTTGGTACATATGACTATCAGGCTGCCAGCACGACCTATCAGGTTGGCTTTACCAACGTTGCCCCTGTGGCAGTGGCTGCCGGGCAGACAGCGGGGACCGAAGCACATCTCTTTGCCGGTGCAAAAGAATACAGCCTCCTCGATCATTATCAGAAGATGCTGCATATCCCCATGTTCTGGAAAGCGGTGGATTTTGGCTGGCTCTCTTTCCTGACCCTGCCGGTGTTTAAGGTGCTCGACTGGCTGTATTCAATTATGGGTAATTTTGGCCTGGCTCTGCTGACCTTTACCGTGATTGTTAAGGTTGCCTTCCTGCCGCTGACCGTCAAACAGATGCGCATGACCTGGAAGACAAGCCGCCTGAAGCCAAAAGTTGACCAGATTAAAGCACGTTACAAAGAAGACCCGATGGTGATGCAGCAGCACATCATGGCACTGTACCGTGAGGAGGGTGTTAATCTTTTCGGCGGGTTCCTGCCTCTGTTTATCCAGGCGCCTGTGTTCTGGTGTCTGTATAAAGACCTGTATGTGACCATTGAGATGCGTCAGGCGCCCTTCTTTGGCTGGATTAAAGACCTCTCTGCACCTGACCCGACCAACGTGTTTAATCTGTTTGGTCTGCTGCCCTTCGACCCGTCACATATTTTTGCTATTCTCTCTCTTGGTGCATGGCCCATCATTTATGGTGCAACCATGTTCCTGATGCAGAAAATCAGTGCCAGTTCAACGAACATGGACCCGGCACAGCAGAAGGTTATGACTTTCATTCCTCTGGTGTTTACGTTCTTTATGGCACACCAGCCCGTTGGCCTTGTGATCTACTATAGCTGGAGCAACCTGCTTACAGCTCTGCAGCAGGTCATCATTATGCGCGGGTTTAAAGCAGCTGATGCCAAAAAAGCTGCGCTGAGTAACAAATAATGCTTCAGGCTTCGACGACCTTCCGTGAACTGACAGATCAGGCTCAGATTGATGCCGCCCTTGAGGAGGGGCGGCGTCTGTTTGCCGGCCCGTGTGAGTTTATTTTTGGTGCTCAGAAACTGGGGCAGCTCCCGCCGCAGACTTTGCCTGAAATTGCTTTTGCCGGCCGCTCGAATGTCGGTAAATCGAGCCTTATTAATGCGCTGACCGGTCGTAAGGCTCTGGCCCGTGCATCTTCAGAGCCAGGGCGCACAAAGCAGCTCAACTTCTTTAATCTTGCTGAGAGACTGATGCTGGTTGATATGCCCGGTTATGGCTACGCAAAAGCTGCGAAGTCAGTGAAAGAAGACTGGCAGGAGATGATGTTTGAGTATCTGCGTGGCAGGCCTGGTTTGCGCCGGGTTATGCTGCTGCTGGATGCCCGTGTTGAACTGAAAAAGCACGATACTGATATGATGAAGCTGCTTGATAAAGCGGCTGTCAGTTTTCAGATCGTGATGACCAAATGCGATGCTCTTAAACCACAGGCGCTGAGTGCTAAACACAACGCCCTGCAGGAGCAGGTGAAGCGCCACCCTGCAGCCTGCCCCTTTCTGGCTGTTACCAGCAGTGAAAAAGGTACGGGTATTGAAGAGCTGCGCGCCGAGCTTGCCGAGTTCGCTCTCCCGTTAACCTGAAGCCATCTGGCAGATTTAGCAGCAGGACTTTTGCCGTTATGACCAGTGCCAACAATGCCTCCATGGGGCCTCACCAGGAGGCCGCTGTTCTTGCCGGGGCACTCCCTTACCTTCGTCGCTATGCCGGTGATACGATTGTCATAAAATATGGCGGTCATGCCATGGGCAATTCTGACCTGGCGCAGACATTTGGTCGTGACATTGCTTTGTTAAAACTGGTTGGCATTAACCCGGTCGTTGTGCATGGCGGTGGCCCGCAGATTAACAATATGCTGACCCAGCTGGGCATTCAGTCAACTTTTGTTAATGGTCTGCGTGTCACTGATGCCAGCATGGTTAACGTGATCGAGATGGTTCTGTCCGGCTCAGTCAATAAAGAGGTAGCCGGGCTGATCAGCCGCGCCGGTGCTATGGCTGTTGGCATATCAGGTAAAGATGGCAACCTCATTACTGCCCGCAAGCATCAGCGTACAGTATATGACCCCGTGACAAAGAGCGAGCGTGTGCTTGACCTCGGCTTTGTTGGTGAGCCTGTTAAAGTTGACCCGCGTGTGATTTACGCCCTGTCAGGTTCTGGCCTGGTGCCGGTTATTGCCCCTGTCGGGCAGGGTGAGGATGGCGAGACCTATAACATCAATGCCGATACAGCCGCCGGTGCTGTGGCTGGTGCTGTGCACGCCAAACGTCTGCTTATGCTGACAGACGTAGCAGGTGTGCTTGATGCGCAGGGTAATCTCATTCCTGAACTGACTGCTACCCAGGCGCGTAAAGCAATTGCAGACGGTATTATTACCGGCGGTATGATTCCTAAAGTTGAAACCTGCATCGAGGCCGTGCAGGCAGGGGCTCAGGCTGCGGTTATTATTGACGGGCGCATACCGCACGCCTGTCTGCTCGAGCTGTTTACAACTTCTGGTTCAGGCACTCTTATCAGAGCTGACTAACTTTAAGCTGTTTATAGCCCCCGGCAGTTCTGCCGTGGCGTGTGTGGCATAAAGGATGGTGCGTTGACAGGGCTCGTCTCTGTCCGCATGGTCCTTGCTCACGTTTTAATGGTCAGGGCTGACAGCTCTGGCTGATGTTCCTTATGTTTCTGACGGTGCCTCATGACAGACAATACACTGCGTACTCAAATCGAAGCTTTGTGGGAAGAACGTCATACGATCTCTTCTGCAACGACCGGAGCAGGCCGTAAAACAATCGAAACAGCCCTTGCCGCACTGGATGCCGGTGAGCTGCGTGTTGCCGCCCCTGAAGATGGTGGCTGGGTTGTGCATGAGTGGCTGAAAAAAGCTGTTCTGCTCTCTTTCCGTCTTAACGACAGTGTGGTTGTACCTGGTGCAGCAGCGGGTGCTCCGGCTTTTGATAAAGTGCCGGTTAAATTTGCCGGCTGGGATCAGGCTCGTTTTGATGCCGCTGGTTTCCGCGTCGTGCCGGGTGCCGTTGTGCGCTATTCTGCTTTTATTGCTCCCGGCGCTGTGCTGATGCCTTCTTTTGTAAATGTTGGCGCGCACGTTGGCAGCGGCACAATGGTTGATACATGGGCAACCGTTGGCAGTTGTGCTCAGATCGGCCGTAACTGTCATATCAGCGGTGGTGCAGGTATTGGTGGTGTACTTGAGCCTCTTCAGGCTGCTCCTGTTATCATTGAAGATGACTGTTTTATCGGTGCACGCTCAGAAGTCGCTGAAGGTGTTATTGTTGAACGTGGCTCAGTTCTGTCCATGGGTGTTTTCCTTGGTGCGTCGACAAAAATTGTTGATCGTGCCACGGGAGAGATCTTCATGGGGCGTGTGCCTGCTTACTCAGTGGTTGTGCCTGGCACTCTGCCACCTTCATCACCTGCTGGTGCTGATGGCAAGCCTAACCCCCACCTTGCCTGTGCGGTTATCGTCAAGCGCGTTGATGAGCGCACACGCTCTAAAACTTCCATCAACGACCTGCTGCGCGACTAAAGGCACAGAGACACCATGACGCGCTTTTCTTTCGGAGAGGAAGCCTCTCTGCCTGATACGACAGACCCCGTTGCTCTGACGCAAATGCTGATCCGTGAGCCATCTGTATCACCTGATACAGGAGCAGCTCAGGCGCTTCTGGCTGCAGTGCTTGAGCAGATGGGTTTTAAGGTCTGGCACCTTGCCTTTGGCGAGGGGAAAGAAAAGACGTTCAATTTTTTTGCACGTCGTGGTGATAAAGGCCCGCATATCTGTTTTGCGGGCCATACGGATGTTGTGCCACCAGGAAAAGAAGAGTTGTGGACGCACCCTCCCTACGCTGCACATATTGCCGATGGTGTGCTCTATGGCCGCGGTGCCTGTGACATGAAGGGTGGTATTGCCGCTTTTGTTGCAGCGGCATCCCGTATGGGTGAGGGTGGTCCCGGCTCGGTCAGCCTTCTGATCACAGGAGATGAAGAAGGGCGGGCAACGTACGGCACGCAGAAGGTGCTGGAGTGGATGGCGCAGGAAGGACACATTCCTGATTACTGTGTTGTTGGTGAGCCAACGAATCCTCTTGCTATCGGTGACATGATCAAAAATGGCCGGCGCGGCAGCCTCAATGCTCATATTGTGGTTGAAGGAGTGCAGGGTCATGTCGCATATCCGCACAGGGCTGATAACCCGGTGCATCGTTTGCTTGCTCTGCTGGGCGAACTGACGGCCCGGCCACTGGATGAGGGATCAGAATGGTTTGAGGCCTCAAGCCTTCAGGTCACCAGCATGGACGTTGGCAATACGGCAACAAATGTTATTCCGGCTAAGGCTGAGGCCCGGCTGAATATACGTTTCAACAACCTTCATACCGGTGCAGAACTGGCCAGGTGGATCACCACTGTCTGTCAGAAGCATGCACCGCAGAGCCATGCAGATATTCATATCAGTGGGGAATCTTTTCTGACCCCATCGGGGGCAGAGACACAGGCTCTGATCTCTGCCATCAGGCAGGTGACGGGACGTGATCCGAAGCAGGATACCGGAGGCGGGACATCAGACGCCCGCTTTATCGCGCGTTATTGCCCGGCGGTAGAGTTTGGTCTGGTTGGTGCCAGCATTCACCAGGTTGACGAGCACACCAGTGTGCAGGACCTGGAAACGCTGACGCAGATCTATCACATTTTTCTTAAAGAGGTGCTGGCATAATGTCTCAGCCGACCCGGCAGGGAAATGCGCATAAGATCATTCAGGGTATGTTTCTGCTGGCCAGCGGACGGCGCGAAGGCATTAATAATTTTGCCGGCACGACAGATGCTTTTGGTGCAGCACTGGCACCGCAGCTGGCATTTGTGCTGATTAATCTGTTTGCTGTTCTGGCCTCACCCGGAAAAATCACAGGCCTGATCCAGGTTTTAATGTTTTTATGTAAAATTCTGCTGCCGGTTGTTGTGTCAGAGTTTTATGCGCGGCGCTGGCAGCGTAGCAATTTATGGCTGCGTTATATTACTGCGGCAACCTGGAGCAACTGGATCGCTGTATTTGGCGTGGTTATTGTTATTGTTGCGGGTCATTTTTTATTCCCCGAATTTGCTGACAACCCCTATTTTACCGCCGCTGTCATGATGATGGGTATTATTGGTGACGTTGTTCTGCAATGGTATATTGCCCGTGTTGGTCTGGTTATCAGTGGCTTTAAGGCCGCTTTGTTATATGGCTCGGTGCTGGTTATTACAGGGTTAATGTATGTCGTTGCTTACATTTTGCCGCCACATTATCCGTCACCTGATGATCTGATGAAAGTCTTCTTTCATCGTGCCGGAGCAGCATAGCGGTTACCTGTCTGTTACCTGAAATACGAGGTTTGTGATTATGGCGGGTTCTGACGAAGGAGGAAATACAGGCAGAATCCTCCAGGGCACGTACCTTCTCTGCACAGGCAGGCGCGAAGGTGTTGCCTGTTTTGGTGACACAAAGTCTGATCTGTGGGCTGCGTTAGCCCCCTCATTTGCGTTTAATATTGTCAGCCTGTTTCTGGTCTGTGTATCTCCCGCTAAAATAAACGATCTGCGTGATATTCTGCTCGATCTGTGCGGCACTCTTATGATGCTGGTTGTCTCTCAGTTTTGTGCGCAATACTGGCAGCGTGGCGAGATGTGGCTGCGCTATATGGTGGCCTCTTTATGGTGTGGCTGGTCGGTTGTAATTGATGCTTTTATTCTGACACAGCTTGGTATTCTGGTGTTTCCAGGCCTGAAGACATCGTCACTTTTTCTGATGATTATGCTGCTGATATTTTCAGGTAATTTTTTATGGGTGCAGTGGTATATCGCGCGCGTTGCTCTGGCAGTCAGCGGTTTAAGGGCGGCTCAGCTCTGTGCCTATATCGCGCTGGCCATGCTTGCCGTACATGTTGCAGGCTCGTTTTTACCACCTTATTACAGCCCCCCGGCCTCTGACCTGACATATGCCGGTTTTATGCAGATGCTTTTCCCGCTGTACGGTGTGCATTGACGGGGCCACAGAGGACTATGAAAAAGAAATCGGGTGGCGCCGCTGTGCCGGAAGAGCTGCATTTTTTCGGGCTTTAACAACAGCTGTATCGAGCGCTGACAAAAAGGCAGAGCGGTCAGATTTTGCGAAACTGCGCCCGCCCTGTGTGATGGCGCCGTTTGAGCGAAGGTCATCCATCAGGTTGCGCACGGCCAGGGCCATACCAATGGCATTTTCATCCAGAATACGGCCGCGCGGGTCGAGTGTGCAGGCTCCTTTTGCGACACAGCGGGCTGCCAGAGGGATATCTGCTGAGATAACGATATCATTGGTTCTGACATTGTCAGCGATCCAGTTGTCAGCAACATCCATGCCTTCAGAGACGATGACCCGCTCAATGCGCGGAGTTGGAGGCACAGCCAGAAGCTGGTTTGCCACAACAAATGTGTGCAGCTCGTAACGCTCAGCTACACGGTAGACCTCGTCACGCACAGGGCAGGCATCCGCATCAATAAAAATACGAACAGTTTTATCGTTCTCAGGCGAAGGGGTCTGGGTCATAGCCAACTCCGGTCAGGTAAAGGCCATCAGGTGGCGCGGTTGGTCCGGCAGCGCTGCGTCTGCGTGCAGCAAGAGCTTCAGCAACGCGCTCTGGCTTCCAGCGTTTGTGGCCAGTCAGAACCAGGGTGCCAACAATGTTTCTGACCTGATGATGCAGGAACGAGCGGGCTTTAACCGTAACATGCACCTCGTCATCATGGCGTGCGACATGCAGATGATCAATCGAACGTACAGGGCTGTTCGCCTGGCATGCCGCAGCACGGAAAGAGGTGAAGTCATGCAGACCCAGAAGGTGGTTTCCTGCTTCCTGCATCAGGTCAATATCGAGGTGCCCTCTTACATGCCATAAAAGACCTGCACCCAGAGCAGCCCGTGTCGGGCGATTAAGAATGCGGTAGCGGTAGGAACGCCAGGTCGCTGAGAAACGCGCGCTCCAGTCTGGTGGTACGGGGGCAGCCTGTATGACAGCTATCGCATGCGGCTTCAGGTAATAGCTTAGCCCGTCCCTGACCTGGTGGGGTTTTAGGGCAATATCAGCCGGAAAATCGAGATGCGCTACCTGACCTGTAGCATGCACGCCTGCATCAGTGCGTCCGGCCGTAATGCTGTTAACGGTTCGTTTCCCTGCGATGCAGGAAGCTGCATGTTCAAGAAACTCCTGCACCGAGGGGCCATTTGTCTGGCGCTGCCAGCCAACAAGGCCCGTGCCGTTATACTCCACTTTAACAGCCCAGCGCTGAATGGAAGAGCTAAGGTCATCAGAGCCGGTATGAGCCTGAGGGGTAAATGAACTGGTTTCAGTCATAATTATAATGCGTGTGTATGTTCAGGCCAGGCGTGTGCCCGAAGGGAGGGAAAAGCCACGCAGGAAGGTTTGCGCATCCATCATACGTCCGCCAGGCTTTTGTATGAGTGTCAGGCGCAGTGCACCGGTGCCACAGGCGATGGTTAATGTGTCATCGAGCACTGTGCCCGGAGGTGCGGAATGCTGTTTATCTGCCAGAAGCTCAGCCGACCCGATTTTAAGAATCGTACCATCTTCCGTGCTGGTAAAAGTACCTGGCCAGGGGGTCAGGGCACGAATACGCCGGTCTGTGGCGCTGGCGCTGTCCTGCCAGTTAATGCGACCATCCTCTTTTGTCAGGCGGGGAGCGTAGGTAACACCGTCTTCTGGCTGAGGGGTTGCCTGTGGCAGATTGCTCAGGACTGACACGACCAGTTCACCACCAAGAGCACTCAGAGCATCATGTAATGTTGTCGCTGTGGTTGCCGGTGTGATGGGCGTTGCGGCATGCACCAGCATAGGGCCGGTATCAAGCCCGGCTTCCATTTGCATAATCGTGACACCGCTTTCTGTGTCGCCTGCCAGAACAGAACTCTGGATAGGCGAGGCACCGCGCCAGCGCGGCAGCAGACTGGCGTGAATGTTCAGGCAGCCAAGGCGGGGGGCATCAAGCATAACCTGAGGGAGAATCAGGCCATAAGCGGCTACGATTGCGGCATCAGCATTGAGTGCCGCAAATGCAGCCCATTCTTCTTCATTCTTACGCAAAGAGAGGGGGTGCCTGACAGGAATGCCTAAGGCATCAGCTGCTTTATGAACAGGCGAGGGGCGGATAGCCTTGCCTCGCCCTGCCGGTCTTGGCGGCTGAGTGTAGACAGCAACAATCTCATGGCCGGCATCATGCAAAGCCTGAAGGGCAGGGACAGAGAACTCCGGTGTTCCCATAAAAATGAGGCGCATAATCAGAGTATCCCTGTCAGTGTTATCAGCGTTTTGCTTTTTGTTGTTTTGCCAGGCGGCGCATAATCATATTTTTGCGCAGAGCTGAAAGGTGATCGATAAATAAAATGCCTTCAAGATGGTCAATTTCATGCTGCATGCAGGTTGCCATCAGGTCATCAACCTCGCGTTCAATCGTGTCACCATCAACTGAGCGCCAGCGCACCCGTACTTTTTCAGGGCGAACAACTTCAGCATACTGATCGGGGAGTGACAGACAGCCTTCCTCGCGCACAGCCATCGTTTCTGTTTCGCTCAGAATTTCGGGGTTAATCATAATAATAGGTTCGCGGGCTTCGGGCTCACCCAGGTCAACCAGTGCAAAACGCAGGTCAAGACCGACCTGCGGAGCGGCCAGACCAATGCCGGGTGCTTTATACATGGCAGAAAACATGCCAGGCAGAAGGCGACGAATGTCAGCCATATCCTCAGGGCGTACTTCGCGTGTTTTGCGGCGCAGAACAGCATGAGGGGCAATGAGAATAGGCATAGGGGTCGCATCGGCTGCAGTTGCGGCGATAGCGATATCAGTCTGAAGCGCATGTGTCATATCAGCCGATTTAGCCTTCTCCTTCTGACTATGCCAGAGGAAAATAAGTCATTTTTCTTTAAAATGCTCATATTGCTTTTTGATTTACAGATATTCTGAGAGTTTCATCGCGGCTGAAAGCTGCCTTTGTCTTGAGTTTTTCTGATCCTCCCCCCATATTTTATGCAGTGACCGGATGCCATGTTGGGTCCGGCTTTGTCTCGCTCAGGAGGGAGGAGGCTTTTATGTCAGGCAGAGTATTTGGCTCCCCTATGTTTTTAGGGTTCGATCATCTGGAGCAGATGCTTGAACGTGCCAGCAAGGGAGCCAGTGATGGTTACCCGCCATATAATATTGAACAGGTTGCTTCTGATAAACTGCGGATTATTCTGGCAGTTGCAGGGTTTCGGATGGAAGATCTGCAGATCACGCAGGAGCATAATCAGCTTGTCATAAGAGGGCGGCAGGCAGAAGAGGAAGAAGAAAAAGTCTATCTGCACCGTGGCATTGCCTCGCGCCAGTTCCAGAAAGCGTTTGTCCTTGCTGAAGGGATTGAGACCGGGGGAGCCTGGCTTGATAATGGTCTGCTGCATATAGACTTATACCGTCCGCAGCCTGAGGTGCGAGTAAAGCGTATTGAGATTATGCAGCCTGGTCAGAAGAAGACATCTGCGAGGCGGACCTCCGGGGATTTTGTGCAACGGTCGTCAAGAATATTACATAAAGTTGAAAATGATGAGATAAGTTAACAAAACCGTGCTATTTATAAATTTATTTTAATAAATGGAGCGGATTATGAAGGTCACAACCCATAACGGAAAGATTGTTCTGGCACCGGATCAGCAAGCTATGCTGCTGAATACTCATGACTTATCAGAGCATCAGTTTCTGATTATGGGGTTAACAAATGTTGCTTATGTGCGTCCTTCTGTAACGGCAGACGGACATGCAGCCTGGGCTATTCATGCGGCAGACGGTGCGTTGCTCTCAGTCGTTGATGATATTGAGGCCGCCTCGAGAATTATTTCGAAAAACGACATGGTTACAGCAGGGCTGCAGTAAAGAATGCCAGAATACATCCGGTTAAGGCCAGTGGCATAAGATACGCCACTGGCCTTTGTCGTTTTTAAGGGAAAAAATTAGGCTGGCCCTGTATCAATCCAGCCAATATTACCATCAGAGCGCCTGAAGATAACATTAATTTCCTGATTTTTACTGTTACGAAACAGAAGGAGTGTTGAGCCGGCGAGGTCAAGGCGCATAACAGCTTCGCTTACGCTCAGAAAAGGGATGTCCGTTGCCTGCTCAGCAATGATGACCGGAAAGGAGGCTTCCTCCGATGGCGGGGTGATATCCTTACTTTCGTTAAATGAGGTTTCAGCATCGAGGATGTACGAGCGGCCTGTTTCAGGCGGCTGTTCAGTCTTATCCGCACGCGTATGCGAGGTTATACGCTGGTGATGGCGGCGCAGTCGTTTGGCAATATGTTCAGCAGCATCATCAAAGGCGACGTTTGCGTCAGCACCTTCACCTTCACCACGAAGGATAATACCGCCACGTCCTGCATGGACGTTAATATCGCACGTAAAAAACGAGCGTATTTTACTGAAAGTAACTTTAGCATCGAACGCTTTATCAAAATAGCGGCCGGTCAGTGTGTTGAGGTGGGTATTAACCCTGTGTTTTAGTGCATCAGAAAGAGTAACCTGTTTACCGGAAACATGAATATTCATTCGTGAGTCCTTTTCTAACCTGTTGCCGGAGTTATTTTTTGTCTTGATGGCAAAAAATCTACTTTACCTCTGGTATCAGAGCTAAGGCTGCAGAGCAGGGAGTCTGCAACACCCGTATCTATGATTTGGCCATGGTTGCCGGCGTCTGTCTATATTTTTATGACATTTCTGATAAATTATGAGCGCAGAGTATTAATAGTCTGTCGCGTGAAAGAAGAGGTTGTCAGGTTTAGTCACACAGCATAGAGATAAGTGCCTCTTCGATTTTGTATGTGAGTGCTATGCTGTTACTGTCTAACCCGCCTGCTGATATGCCAAAAATGCGTCGTAGCTGGCGTGTTAAGGTTGTTGTTCTGTGCGTGCTGGTTGCTGGCTACGGGGCTTTTGTATGGAGTTTTACACATAAAAAACCACCGGTTCGGATGGAGCGTGTTATCATCCCCGCAAAGGTCGTTTCACATGTTGTAAAAGTACCTGCGGCACCACCAGCGCCACCTGTCGTTATGGTCGCGCCACCTGATATTCATCTGCCGGTTCCTTCTCTGGCACGCTGACAGTATTGCTTCTGTCAGAAGTGCACAGAAAAAGGGGAAGAGGTCAGAGCGAGAAGCTCTCCCCCAGGTAAACGCGTCGTACATCTTCATTGGCGACAATCTCATGAGGGACACCCTGCATGAGCACCTGTCCGCTGTGCATAATATAGGCGCGGTCAATAACTTCCAGCGTTTCACGCACGTTATGATCGGTAATCAGCACGCCAATACCACGATCTTTCAGGTGTGAAACCAGATCACGGATCTCACCGACCGCAATAGGGTCAATACCAGCCAGCGGCTCATCGAGCAGGATATAATTGGGCTGACTTGCAAGGGCACGCGCAATCTCCAGTCGCCGGCGTTCACCACCTGACAGCGCAAGAGAAGGGGAGCGGCGCAGGTGTGAAATACCAAATTCACCCAGCAGACCATCCAGCATCATTTGCCGTTTGTCAGGGTCGTGCTCCACGACTTCCAGGGCCGCCATAATGTTTTGTTCAACATTGAGGCCACGGAAAATACTGGCTTCCTGCGGGAGGTAGCCAATGCCAAGGCGTGCTCTGCGATACATAGGCAGCTGGGTAATATTCGCGCCATCAAGTGTAATAGAACCGGTATCTGGCTGTACCAGACCAACAATCATATAAAAGCTGGTGGTTTTACCTGCGCCGTTTGGACCAAGAAGCCCAACAGCTTCTCCGCGGTGCACTTCTATCGAGACGTTTTTAACAACTTCGCGCTTTTTATAAGATTTGCCGATGCCGTGAGCAAACAGCCCATGGCCAGGGACGTGAAGCGGGTTGTCAGACACGAACTCAGAGCCGAGGAAACTATCGTCGGGGGCTTCGGGTGATGTCCATGGGCTTTGTGCCTGTGTCATCCTTATTTCCTGTCTGTGCTGTCTTTGCTGTTTGGCACGACAACACCGTTGACCCGGTTGCCGGGCTGTTCGGTCATAGTGGCAATGCCTGTATGCAGATTAATAATGGCCGCAGCACCCTGAATCTGGTTAGCGCCGCGGGTGATATGAACATTGCCTACAATGCGGGCAATGCCGGTGTCAGGAACATAAACACCGCGCTCGCCTGTTACGACTTCAGTCGGTGTTCTGACCCATACATGACCAAAGGCGTCAACTTTCTTCAGTTTGCCTGAGCCATCGGCCAGTCCGCCCTGACTTTTCTGAGCTTTTGTTGCCTTATCCTGGTCTTTTGTCTGCTCATCAGCCGGTGCGCTGTAGCCGACCAGAACATCGGCTTTGATCTGCCTGTGGTCATTTGTTGTCACAGTTGCATTTCCCCGCCCGATGGAGATGTGATCCTGTGAGTAATATTCCATTGAATCTCTGGCAGTCAGGAGATCCTGCGGGGTCACCATTTTCATATTTTTTCCCGTCATGACCAGGACGGCTTTGTCCATGTCATAAACGGCTTTGTCACCCCATGCCTGATCGGTCTGTGTAAAGATATGCACGTGACCAATGGCTTCAAGACGATAAATCTCGTTTGAGCCTGAGGAATCCATCGGGCCGGCTGAAGCATCAGCCGGAGGCGCTGCTGTTTTCTGAGGTGCGGTCTGTAGCGGAGCTGCACCCGTTTTAGCGTCATCTGTGCCGCTTTTTTTCCGGTAATAAGCGATAAGCTTATCTGCGGTGACCGTTGCGTCGCCCCGTACGGCCCGGGCGTCTTTATAGGCAGTAATTTTTTTCTGGTTCTGGTCCCAGTCAAACCCCCCGACTGCGGTGACAGTAATCTGCCCGCCGTGAGAGAGATCAATGGCCTGTGCCCGGGCATTTGTATGAGGCAGGACTGCTCCCACACAAACCGGGATGACAAATGCGGCGCACAGAGGGCGCAGCAAAGTTATGGCAGAAAAAACCGGCAGGCGCATGGTCAGGAGGATTTCCCTTCCGGGGTGTCCGTTTTGTGGTCATCGTTGAGAATGATACGCCCGGGGCCGCGAAACTGTGCAATTCCGTCATGCTGAGACAGCACAAAGCCCTTCGCATCCAGAACGCCAAACGGCCCCTCAGCCCTGACCCACATATCAGAGGCAATGACGCCTTGTTTTAAATTAATATCAGCGACCGGGCTGCGAATCATGAGACCATCATTACGATACAGGGTTACTTCTCCTGTCAGATCAAGCAGGTTAGCATGTTGCATGTAAACCCCCTTTCTTGAACTGACAATAACCCAGTTATTCCCCTGGTTTATAATATCAGCAACCGGGCTGACCAGATCCATTCTCTCCTGGTCAATCTGATGCACGCTCTGGGCGGTAATCATAAAGGGGCGGTTATGTTCATCAACGCTGCGGTAGGTGGCGCCAACGAGGCTGCCGTTTTCGACGTGTATTTTTGTCAGGTCGCGCAGAGATGCACTGCCAGCATGAATGAGGCGGTCAACTTCAGGCCATATAGCAATCGAGACAAGCAGGAGCAGGGCTGTGCCAGGCAGCACCCACTTAGCCCATCGCAGCAATGTGCGGCGCCGTGCCAGCAGAGCTTCATTCGGGGCTTTGTGGCGCTTCAGGTTCGAGGCAAGCTGGTTGCGCTGCTGCCGTGTTGTCTCTTCCGAACGGGCAAAGTCGCTCCGGTGTGGGGTAACGGGTTTTGTCATCGGCCACCTGCCTTGAGTAAGTCGTGCATATGAACGACGCCAAGTGGTTTTTTATGGTCATCCAGCACAAAAAGAGAAGTGACCGGACGAGATCGGGTGTTCATGAGGCTTACTGCTTCTGACACAAAGATATCAGGAGAAATTGTCAGGGGGGTTGTGTTCATCACATCCTTTGCCTGTGTCACGGCAAGGTCAAGATCAAGCGCACGACGAAGGTCTCCGTCGGTGATCAACCCGACCAGGGTATCGTTTTCGTCTGTTATGCCAATGCAGCCCAGCGCCTTGCGCGTCATTTCCATAATAATATCACGCATAGACGTGTCAGGATGCCCCAGCGGCATCATATCACCTGTGCGCATCAGGTCGCGTACAGTGCGTAACCTCATGCCCAGTCGCCCGCCAGGGTGGTATGAGCTAAAGTCACTGGCTGTAAAGCCGCGCTTTTGCAGAAGAGCAACAGCCAGCGCATCGCCAAAGGCAAGTTGTATTGTGGTGCTGGTTGTCGGAGCAAGGCCCATCGGACATGCCTCTTTCATTGCAGGCATAATTAAAGCAATATCAGCAGCACAGGCAAGGGTTGAATCAGGCTGACTTGTTACCGCCAGCAGTGGCAGGTTGTTGCTGCGGGTGTGTGCCGCAATATCGCCTAGCTCTGTTGTCTCTCCCGAGTTGGAAAAAGCAAGAACAGCATCCCCGGGACGGATCATCCCCAGATCACCATGAGAGGCTTCTGCCGGGTGTACAAACAGGGCCGGGGTACCGGTTGATGACAGAGTAGCCTGTATTTTACGTGCAATATGCCCTGATTTTCCAATGCCACTTACGACCAGGCGCCCGGTCAGCCCGCTTATCAGCGTGACGGCATCTGTAAACGCAGAGCCAAGGCCAGAGCAGTCCTGTAAAGCTTCTTCAAGCGCTTTCAGGCCGGCCTGTTCTGTACGAACGACATCAATGGCGCTGGCTGTCAGAGCGTGAAAAGTTTTGAGATGCAAGTCAGTTTGCCCTCTGGCTGTTACAGGTTGCTATATAGTGCGTGGAATGCCGGGATGATACCTGGCTCAGGAAGAACGGTGCGAGAAAATATCTGGTGTTTCGTAGCCCAGGATATCAAGCTGAGCACGTGCCGGCAGAAAGTCAAAGCAGGCTTGTGCCAGTTCGGTGCGGTTTTCGCGCCGGAGCAGTTCTTCCATTTTCGCCCATAAAGCATGGAGGTGCAGCACGTCAGAGGCTGCGTAGGTCATCTGTTCAGGGCTGAGTTCGGTTTTGCCCCAGTCAGATGTCTGCTGCTGTTTGCTCAGCTCGACCCCCAGCATATCACGACACAGGGCGGCAAGACCATGACGGTCTGTAAAGGTGCGTACCAGACGCGCTGCAATTTTTGTGCAGACAACCGGGCTGACTCTGATGCCCAGAGCATGCTGAAGAATAGCGACGTCAAACCGTGCAAAATGCATAATTTTGGTGATGTCAGGGTTTGCCATCAGCTTTTTCAGGTTGGGGCAGTTATAGCCTGTGCCACCAAGAGATTCGGGAATGAGCTGCACCAGATGTGCTGTGCCATCACCTGATGAAATCTGTACAAGGCAGAGCCGGTCACGGTGGGGGTTAAGCCCCATTGTCTCGGTATCAACGGCAATTGAGTGCGTAAAGGTCAGATCATCAGGAAGATCATTACGGTGGAGAGTAATAGCGCCCTGAGACAGGGCCTGGGAGGTGTTCATGACCCGCTCCATAATTTTTTTTCTGTCAGGACGGCAAGCGATACAGCCGGGAGATGGAATTGTCCAATTCTCGTGTCAGCTACACTCTCATAACGGCGATTTAATGGCATCCGGGTTCTTTTGTCAGGTGCTGAAGGCAGGGAACGTGTCAGGTGCAGCATTTCGGGATTATAATGTTTCTGCTAAGAACAGGTTCCCTTCTGGTATTTATTTTGTCATCTGCCAGAGCATAATGACAAAGAGACACAGGTTCTGATGCGCAATACTCGTCCCGCCCGCCCGTCACGTCGTGCAAAACCGGCACATTCTTCTGCAAGAGAGGGGGGGAGCGCTCCTGCGGGGTGTGTCTGGCTGTTTGGTACACATGCTGTTTCTGCGGCGTTGTGCAATCCACGCAGGGTCTTTCAGCGTTTATTACTGACTGACCAGGAAAGCGCGATTTTACAGGGAGCTGATGTTAAACACCGCCCTGAGCCTGAACTGGTTGCGCGCTCAGTGTTAGATGAGCTGCTCGGCCCCGATGCTGTGCATCAGGGTGTGGCTGCTCTTGTTAAAACACTGCCTGATCTTTCTCTGGCTGAAGCTGTTGAGCGGCCTGGCCCGGTTCTTGTGCTCGACCAGGTGACTGATCCGCGTAATGTCGGGGCTATTTTGCGCTCTGCTGCAGCATTTGGTGCAGCCTGTCTTGTGGTTCAGGACAGGAATGCCCCGGAGGAAACAGCCGTGCTGGCTAAGGCTGCCTCCGGAGCTCTTGAGGTTGTGCCGGTAGTGCGTGAGGTGAATATTTCGCGTGCGATTGAAGCATTGCAGAAAGCAAATTTCTGGACCATCGGGCTCGATGCCGGCGGAGGGCTGCTTGAAGGTGCGTCTCTGACAGGTCGTCGCGTGGCTCTGGTCCTGGGGGCCGAAGGTAAAGGCCTGCGCCGCCTGGTCAGAGAGAGCTGTGATGAGATTGCCGGGCTGTATATGCCCGGCGATATGGAAAGCCTGAATGTATCAGTGGCAGCAGCTGTTGGCCTTTATGAGCTGGTGCGTGAGCGTGCACCAAGTGCGTACCATAACGCTGCGACAAAGAAGCCAATATAATAGCCAATATCTGCCCCGCCCAGCCAGCGCGCAACGGGGCCGGTATAAATTGTGCTGGTCGAAAAAAGCCCGATAGTAAGCACTGATGTTACGGTAAAAATCGTGGCCCCTCTGGTCCAGCCAGGGGGCACGGGTTTTGGGGTGCGGTCTCCAAAATACCAGTCGGCCAGCACAATGCCGATCCATGGGGCGATCCAGTACATCGTGACAAGCAGATAGTCAGTATAAAGGCTGGCGTACTGCCCGGCCCCCGCAACAGCCAGAACATAGCCCAGAGAGGCTGTCAGAACAGCAGCGGCAATGCGGGGTACATGCAGGCCGGCTGAGATGAGGCTGTAGCTTGCCGTATTATCGTTAAAAGAGTTGCCGGTGATGGATGAGAGCGCAATGGCTGCCAGCGCCACAATGCCAACGGGCCCCATCGCATGCTGAAATGAGGCAATAACAGCAGTTGGCGATGGCTCAGCGATGCTGCTTGCAGTCAGCAATCCAAGAATCTGGAATGGAATGGCAGACCCGAGCAGCCCCGTTAGTGCGAGGCCGATAATTTTAGTCGGGCTGGTGCTGGCTGGCAGGTAGCGTGTGTAATCTGATGAGTATGAGGCCCATGACAGGTTGAAGCTGACCAGAATGCCGGTTGCCAGCAAAAAAATCTGCCAGCTGACAGGGTGCGTGGCTGTGAGGTGTGCTGTGCTGTGGCTGATCTGGACTCCTCCGATAATCAGAAAAGTGACAAGCAGCAGAGCACCGAGATATTTTTGTAAAAGCTGAACGACATGATGCCCGTAAACTGAAGCCATCATCTGCACTGCGGCCAGCAGACCCAGTGCCAGCCAGAAGGGAGCTGAGAGGCCGCACGCCAGGAGCAGAGCAATTAATGCTGTGGCAGCGGGTACATTGTTTACGGCATCCCACCCGACACAATAAATCCAGTTGAGAAAGGCAGGAGGTCTTACCCCCAGGCGACCAAGGGCCCGTCGTGAGGCCTCCATCTGGGTGAGTCCGGTCTCTGGTCCGATAGAGGCGGCAAAGGCTACAGGCAGGGCGCCGATAATATTTCCCACGATAATGGCCAGAACACCGGTATAAAAATCCAGTCCCATGCTGATCAGCAGTGCGCCTGTTACCCATCCGCCCGGGCCAAGGTTGGGTGAAAAATGGCTCCAGAACACGCGGTCAGTCGGCATTGTTTTAAGGGCGGCGGGCACGGGTTCGCGTACTGAGGCAGCTGATAAATCTTCCATCAGATAAGCGTGCGGAGAAGGGAGGGGCTGTGTCATAATATCTTCTGTTTCTCCGTCTGTTCTGGAGGGCACAAACTGACTCGCTTTATGGAAACTGTCAGCGTGCAATTATCATTTTTATTGCCGCGCAGGGGATGTGTCTCTGTAAGCGGTCAGCGCTGTATGCCTGTGGCCCGGTATATAACACCATAATATCACAATAAAAATGACGCACGAAATAAGAGTAATCCCTGCCTCTTTGTTCCGGGTGCAAAAATAACACCAGCAGGGTCTGCAACCAGTATATCACCTCCGCTCTGAGGTTTTTTACTCTCAGCAGATATCTGCCTTTAGTGACAGAATGAGTATTCTGCTTATCTCCCCTGTGTTTCGTGCAGTGACTGTTGTATCGTGCCTGCGCAGACAGATTTAGTTAAGGGGTTTTGCGGATTATGGTTCAGAACAGAATGACGAATGCAGGGACAGAAATGAAGCGTCGCGGTCTTTGTTTCGTTATTTCAGCGCCCTCAGGTGCCGGAAAATCAACAATCGCAAATGCATTGCGTGCCTCAGAACCTCAGCTGCGCCACTCTGTTTCTGTCACTACCCGCGCCCCGCGCCCGGGTGAGAAAGAAGGTGTGCATTATCACTTCCGTTCTATGGAGCAGTTTGAAACTATGGCAGCAGCGGGTGAGCTGCTCGAATGGGCAACTGTGTTCGGGCGTGGCTATGGCACCCCGCGTGCGCCGGTAGAGGAGGCTCTTTCTGCCGGATATGACATGGTGTTTGATATCGACTGGCAGGGGCACCAGCAAATTCGCACGGCGTTACCGGATGATGTGGTCAGCCTGTTTGTTCTTCCCCCCTCTCTGGAAGAACTTCGCAGACGTCTGGATAACCGGGCTTCAGACCACCCTGATGAAATTGCCCGTCGTATGGCGGCTGCACAGGATGAAATTTCACACTGGTCTGAGTTTGACCATGTTATCGTTAATAAAGACCTTGACCGCGCGATTTTTGAGGCGCGCTCTGTTCTGACAGCTGGTCGTCTGCGCATGCGTCGTCAGACGGGTCTGGCAGACTTTGTGGCTACGTTTGGAGTCTGATAGGTTATGGATTTCTCTTCTGTTTCAGTGCTTTGCGTTGGTGATGTTATGCTCGACCGTTTTTTATACGGTGGTATGGAGCGGATCTCACCGGAAGCACCGGTTCCGGTGTTGCTGCTGAAAAATAAAAGAGAAATGCCAGGCGGCGCGGGTAACGTGGCCAGCAATGTTACAGCACTTGGTGCCCGTGCTATTCTTATCGGGCTGGCCGGACGCGATGAGGCGGGCGCGTTATTGCGTAACAGTCTTGCCGGTCGTGCTAATGTTGTTGATGCAACGGTTGAGAGCACCTGTCGCCCTACTATTTGTAAAACACGCTTTATTGCGGCTAACCAGCAGGTTGTGCGTGCTGATGAAGAGAGTGCTCTGCCGCTGCAGAATGAAGAGGCTGAAGCGCTGAATGCTGCCATTGCACAATGGATAGACCAGGTGCAGGCTGTTGTTGTGTCAGATTACGGTAAGGGCGTGTGTTCCCCGCAGGTGCTGCAGCAGGTTTTTACTCTGGCGCATGCGCGTAAGGTGCCGGTGTTTGTTGACCCGAAATCACCTGACTACCGTCTGTATCGCGGGGCAACCTGCATCACACCGAATGCAAAAGAACTGGCAGCGGCTTCAGCCCTGCCTGTTGCGTCAGAAGAGCAGACTGAAGTCGCCGCCCGTAAAGTGATGGCTGCGGCCGGGGCAGATGCTATTCTCGCAACACGCTCTGAAAAAGGCATGATGCTGGTGCGCCATAATGGCCCGGTTTTGTCTGTGCCTACGCGTGCCCGTGAAGTCTTTGACGTTTCAGGTGCGGGCGATACCGTTATTGCAGCCATGGCCGTTGTCACAGGTTCTGGCAGTACGCTTGAGCAGGCTATGCGTGTTGCAAATGCCGCAGCGGGTGTTGTTGTGGCCAGACTGGGTACGGCCACAGCAGATATACAGGAAGTCATTCAGGAGCTGGAGAAACAGTCAGGCCCGGATGAAATGCCACATTTACTGTCTGCTTCAGCAGCGCATGCGCTGATACAGAAATGGCAGAGCAGGGGGCTGAGTGTTGGTTTTACCAATGGCTGTTTTGATATTATTCACCCGGGTCACGTTGACCTTCTGGCTGAGGCACGCGCTGCCTGTGACCGCCTTGTCGTCGCTTTAAATACAGATGCGAGTGTTCGTCGTCTCAAGGGGGATGAGCGGCCGGTTAACACACTTGATGCACGGGCCCGCGTTATTTCTGCCATCCGTCATGTCGATGCTGTTGTAGCCTTTGATGAAGATACCCCGCTGGAGATCATACAGGCGCTTGAGCCTGATGTACTGGTCAAGGGAGCAGACTATACACCTGAGCAGGTTGTCGGAGCACGTGAGGTAATAGCCGGCGGCGGGCGTCTGGTTCTGGTCGATCTGCTCAAAGGGCATTCAACAACAGCTACGATCGGACGGATCAAAGGTGTATGATGCAGCATATTTCTGAAAAAAAAACAGAGCCTCTGCTTATTATGCACCAGCGTTTTACGAACTGGCTTTTTGATGAGGCTTTGCCCTTCTGGGCGACAGCAGGGTGTGATGGCACACCAGAGAACCCTGCACTGTACGGCGCGCAGGAAAGCCTGACCCTGGAGGGTGTTTCAGCACAGGCACCTTTTAAAAGAGTGAGAGTGCAGGCCAGGCAGCTTTTTGTATTTTCGTGGGCCGCGTTACAGGGCCAGGCCGAAGGGCGTAGCCGGGCCGACGGTATTTTTGCTTTTTTATGCAATGCCCATAATGAACAGGGTAAATGGGGCCGCAGCCTGACACCCGAAGGTCAGCTTCTTGACCCCACGGCTGACCTTTATGATCTTGCTTTTGTTATCTTTGCTCTGGCCTGGTATGAACGGCTGGATCAAAGTGGTAAGGCGCTCGCTCTGGCGCGTCAGGCATTACGCTGGATCAGCGAAAATATGAGCACCCCTCAGGGTGGGTTTTTTAATACCCTGCCAGCGGGTGATGAGCCACGCCAGCAAAACCCGCACATGCATTTATTTGAGGCCATTCTGGCTTTGTATGAAACAACCGGTGAAATTGCAGACCTGACCCAGGCTCACGCTCTGTACGCTTTGTTCAGTCAGTTTTTACAGGATGAAACGACTGGCACACTGGGTGAATATTTCACGTCAGACTGGGCTCCCGCGCCCGGGCATGAGGGGAACTGGCTTGAGCCAGGCCATCATTTTGAGTGGGTCTGGCTGTTGTCAGAATATGAGCGCCTGACAGGTGTTATCACAAAAACACGTGCTGACAGACTGTATCAGTTTGCAAAACGCTATGGTCCCGACCCGGCGACAGGCCTGGTGTGTGATGCGCTGGGGCGTGATGGTTCAGTGCTTAAAGCGTCATCGCGTCTGTGGGTTCAGGGTGAAACGCTGCGAGCAGTCTTTACGGTTGATCCGCAGGATACTGACGGGCTGGCAGCCCGTATCGTTACAAACCTGCTTGAACGATATTTCACTGACTGTCCGGCTGGCACATGGCATGATCAGCTGAATGAGGCAGCCTATCCGGTTTCAAAGGCCATTCCGGCAAGTTCTCTTTATCATATTATAACGGCATATGATGTGCTGAATAAAGTTCGTTCAGAGGTGACACAATAAATATGGCACAGGCAGATACCGGGCTTACCGCCACTGAAGATTCTTCTCTTTCTCTTACCCTTCGGCACCCCCCGGCTAATATTGAGGCTGAGCAGGCATTGCTGGGTGCTTTGCTGACAAATAACCGTGCTTATGATCGTGTTTCTGATTTTTTGAGTGGGATGCATTTTGCTAACCAGGCAAATGGCCGGTTGTTTGATATCATCGCCCGCCGCATCGAAAGCGGTCAGCTGGCAGACCCGGTAACGCTGCGTGCTGAGCTGGTGAACTCTGATGTGCTCGAGCCGGTTGGTGGCATTGCCTATATGGGTAAATTGCTGACATCAATGGTTGGCATCATTAATGCTGGAGACTACGGGCGCACCATTTACGATGCCTGGATTCGCCGGCAGCTGATTGATATCGGCGAAGAGGTTGTTAACAAAGCATTTGGTAAAAGCTCATCTCTTTCCGGCCCGGATCAGATCGCGGCTGGTGAGGAGGCTCTTTTCCGTCTGGCTACAGAAAAAGGCCAGGACGGCGGGTTCGTTGAGTTTGGTCGTGCTTTGACCGATGCTATTGTGACGGCGGAGAAAGCATTTCAGAATGAAGGTCACGTTACAGGTCTGACCTCTGGTCTGGTCGATTTTGATAAAAAAACCGGTGGTTTTCATCCTTCTGATCTGTTGATTCTCGCTGGTCGTCCGGCCATGGGTAAAACGGCGCTGGCGACCAAAATGGCGTTCTCTGCCGCGAGCTCCCTGCTTGAGGAAGCTGAGGCAACAGGTGCAAAGCCTAAAGGTACGGTTGCTATTTTCTCCCTCGAGATGTCGGCTGAGCAGCTCGCAACCCGTATTTTGTCAGAGCAGGCTCAGGTTTCGGGTGAGCGTCTCCGTCGGGGTGATATCAGGCAAAAAGAGTTTGATAGTTTTGTTCGGGTCAGTCAGAAGCTGGCTCGCCTGCCTATGGTCATTGATGACACACCAGCTATTTCGCTCTCTGCCATGCGTACGCGCTGCCGCCGGCTAAAGCGCACTAAGGGCCTGAGCCTGATAGTTGTTGACTATCTTCAGCTTATGCGTCCGTCGGTCGGGACAAAGCCTGAAAGTCGTGTGCTCGAAATTTCTATGATTACACAGGGTCTGAAAGCGATAGCAAAAGAGCTTGAGGTGCCGGTTATTGCTCTCTCACAGCTGTCGCGTCAGGTTGAATCGCGTGAAGATAAACGCCCCATGCTGTCAGATCTTCGTGAATCAGGCTCGATTGAGCAGGATGCTGATGCCGTGATGTTTGTTTACCGTGATGAATATTATCTTCAGCAGCGTATGCCGAAGGAAGTTTCTTTTGATTCTAAAGAAAAATACTCAATGGCACTTGATGACTGGCAACATAAAATGAGCCTGGTTCATAACAAAGCTGAACTGATTCTTGAAAAGCAGAGACATGGCCCGACAGGTACGGTGCATCTGTTCTTTGAAGGTGAATATACGCGTTTTGGTAACCTTGATGAAATTCATGATGATGGTCACCATTACTGATATGGAAATAGCCTGACTTAAATTGCGAAAAAAGAAGACTGGTATGACATTTTTTAAATTTATAATGTCGAAATTAAAAAGGCAGTCAGAGCAGTCTTCTCTTACTCTCGCTCAGGCCTCTTCTGCGGTGACGGAGCTTGAGGCGCCAGTATCATATCCGGCGTTGATGGTGGAGGGTGGGGTGCTGCCCGACGGTTCGCGCTCAGTTTTTTATGGCTGGCAGAGTAAGGCGCTGACACTGCGTCAGTATATTCTGTCAAAAGTTGTTCTTGATCGTTCTCTCATGGTGTTCCTCAAAAATGGCCACCCTGTTGCAGAGACATCTTACCTTCAGCCCCCTGATGCGGTGGCAGCGCTGACAGTGCGCCCGGGTGATCTTTCAAAAGAATTTCTGAAAGAGCCAGTTATGGCTGCCAGTTTTGACCACTGGGATATTAATTTTTTCCACTGGGTAAGGCATACTGTCCCGACTTTTTTTACCCTGCGTGAGGCGCAGTATAAAGGCGGTTTTATTTTACCTTACCTGCAGCCATGGCAGGCTGAAACGCTCAAAATGAATGGTTTTGAGAATGCCCCTCAGGCCACCACGCATCATGGTCATCAGTATGCTTTTAAACAGGTTATTTATACTGATTATGTGAGAGGCCTTGCTGATTTTTCGGTGTCGCCTCTTTCAGCGCGTGCCTATCGCACTCTCGTGGCTGAAGCCGGTGGCTGTAAGCCGGATGAGCGTGATTTGTTTATTTTTATTGAGCGTGGCAGCGCGTCTAACAGGGCTATGCCAAATGAGGCTGAACTGACTGACGCTATGAGGGAAGCTGGTTTTACGGTTATCCGGCCAGAGACGTTAAGCGTTGCCGGGCAGATGCGTTTTTTTGCGCGGGCACGTATGGTCGTGGGTTCACTGGGTGCTGCTATGGCAAATGTTGCCTGGTGTCACCCCGGTACAGTCGTATATGAGCTTGTGCCGGCACACCATCAAAATCCCTGCACACTGGCTCTCACCACTCAGATGGGATTGTTATACTGGGGCGACCTGATTGAAACAGGTGTGGAGGGGGACAACCATACTGCGGCCTCTCTACGTGGGTTCGATGTGCCGGCTGTCATCGGGCGGGCAAAGCAGCTGCAACAATATGTTGTTTAGTATTTTACCGGGTTATTTATCAGCTTAGCCTCAGGGCCTGTTAATTTATTGAGACTGTGAAAGCAGATATTTAAAAGGAAAAATATGGATTATCATATACAGGAAGCAAGTTTTGATCTGCCAGCTGGTTTTGTCGATCAAAGCATCAATGTTCTGACCATTACGCCTGAAAATGGTGAGCCGTTCAGTCTGATGATAACCCGCAGCGTTCTTATAGATTCCGAAACACTGCCAGCCTATGTCGCCTGTACTATTATAAATACTGAAACGGAAGAGAATTTTTTTAAACTCTTATGGAAACGCTCTTACACGATTCAGGAGAGGCCATGCTTTATTCTTGCTACTCTCATAGGAAACGAAAAGCATCCCTCTGAACAGCGTCGTATTTATATACAGAATAATATGCAGGTTCTGACATTTATAGCGACTGTTCAGAAGAAATTCTCAGAAGCACAGCTTAATGCCTTAAATAATTTAAGCAAAAGTTTCCAATTTAAAGATTAAATGATAGTAATCTTTCTTCCGGAAATGGGAGAAAGAAAATGGCAGGTAAACCCGCCGCCCGTATTACAGACCTTCATACCTGTCCGCAATTTTCAGGTCTTGTGCCGCATGTCGGAGGCCCTGTTGTACAGGGTTCTCCAGATGTTACTATTAACGGTATGCCTGCTGCCCGTACAGGCGATACAGCACTTTGTAATGGTCCGTCAGATTCTGTGGCTCAGGGCTCTCCTACCGTTTTTATTAATGGTAAACCTGCTGCCCGGATGGGTGATAAAACAGCGCATGGTGGAGTAATCACAGCTGGTAGCCTGAATGTGTTTATCGGAGATCGTGGTGGTCGAGTTTCTCCGGCTTTGTGTCCGGTACAGGCCGCTCAGAAAGAGACAGCTTTTTTTTCTGACCGAAAATGAGCGATCTTCTCTCAGACCTTAAAAACAGACTGGCAGAATGGCTGACAACAGGGACTGTTTTCGCTGTTATTGAAGGTGCGTCATATCCTGATTGTCCGGCTTTATTGAAAGCTCATGGTCTGATTTATGGTTCGTTATTCCGGGAGCCATGTGACCCTGACATTTTACGAACGGGTCCTTTTCTGATTCAGGCTGAACAAAAACAGCTGGATAATCTGCTTTCTATACCAGGCATCATTCGCAACGCTATATTCTGGCATACATCAGAAATCAGCGGACATGTTTTCTGGTCTCACCTGCGTAAACTGACCAAAGTCAGTATACCCTCATCACTTGATGATGGCAGTGGTCAAAAAATGAGGACCGCTATGTTTCGTTTTCAGGATCCATGGGTCACAGAACGTATCTTTCCAATATTCACCCCAGCTCAGCGTGCTCGATTTTTTGGTCCGGCAAATGCTCTGCTCATTGCGGTGCCAGATGGGGTGAAAATAGTCAGGCGTAATCTCAGGTGGCCTGCTCCTCATCCCGGTGTTCTGACCCTCTCACCAGAACAAACGACACAGCTTGAAAATGCCCGTTATGAGCAGAATATAAGAAGATTTATTACCTATTTACGGGCGTCATGGCCCGATAAAACAGCCTCTGTGACAGATGTGGAGATGCACACTCTGGTGGAGGAGGAAATTCGGCATGGAGCATCATGGGGACTGACGACAACGCCGTGTCTGATCTTTTTTTGCCGAAGCGTTATCGTTGGAGACACGGCCTTCATGAAAGATGAGGCGTTTAAAAAACATATCATGCATGGAGATGAGAGTACATCTCATATGACACCAGATGAGCGTCTGGTAAAATCTATAAGAGACGCCGCCCGGCACGATCTTCAGAAGGAGCTGGAGAAATGAGCGGTGATTCAGATAACGCAGATAATTCAAAATGGTTTACACCACAGGCAGAGTCAGCATCATCTGCTACGGAGAAAAACGCTGATCTTACCCGAGTAATGCAGGATGCAAGTGGTCACGACAAATCTCTGCCAGCATCAGCTCTGTCTAAAAAAATTACAGTTTCTGGTTCGTCTTCTTTACCAGGATTGAACATTGCTCATGGTCAGTCATCATCGATAATAAGTCAGGAGCATGATGTCATAGCTGTTGTTCCTGATAACGGGGAAACCCTGAAAGCACCATTAGAAGAATGTTATAACTGTAATGAAGCAGTAAAACGTCTTCCTTTTGAAAGTGAGAAACCTTACTATACAATATCAGATGATGATTTAAGAAAAGAAAATATAAAAAAACTTAACGAATTAAAAGAAAAATTAGGGTCTAATTCTAAAAAATCAATAAAAGATAAAATTGGTCCAGCCCATGCTATAGCATTTAATAGGAGAAATGGAAAAACTTACACAGGAATAAACCATAAAAAAGGGAGTATTCCAGAAGAATCTAATAATTATATTTTAGAGAGAATGAATAATTTAGAAAATAATGAAAAAAACATTTTAGATGGTTATACATATACTAAGGGTGCCGGATCACATGCTGAAATTTATGCTGTAAATGCTGCTTTAAATGATGATCCTGGTGCGAAAAAAGATGATATTACAGTAGATGTTATTCATACAGGTTCTGTTAAATTGTCGGATACTCCTTTTGTTCAATGTCCACATTGCGAATCAATATTACGTGGTATTAACTGCCCATCAGGCTATCTTCCAAAACCATAGGAAAAAAAATGATTTTTAAAGAATGGTATGAAACGCAAAAAATTCTTACAAAGGAAGATCTTATGTTTGATCCTGAAGTCAATGGATTGCAATGGGATCAGGTTACCTATGGTGGTCTCTATGATCAGCAGTTAATGCTTATAAATGATGAAAAATTACCAGTTAATGGTACGGTATATGAGTTTTGGGATGAGAATGAAAATAATGAAATAGAAGAGTATAGAGGTTATAAAAATGGATTTATAGATGGGCAAATGGTAGATTTTTATAGAAATAAAAATATAAAAGAAATAGCTATTGCTCATGAAGGGACGACGATGGGGCCATTTATTCATTTCTATGAAAATGGATCGATAAAAGAAGAAAAATTTTATTCTTTTGGATATAATAT
>NZ_JOPI01000032.1:0-42970 GCF_002153695.1 Acetobacter sp. DsW_059 | reverse complement strand
GCATAACCGGCAGTAACCTGAACAGTGGTATGATCACAACCCTGACAAACGCAGATGCCAGTGCCGTTACCCTTAACGGGCAGGCCCTGATTGGTGTAAACCTGACAGGTCTGAACACGACAGAGGCCCTGCGTCTTGGCAGCGGGCAGCAACTCTCGTGGGAGCCGACATCGGTTATTCAGACGGGGTATAACGTGTCATCAGGTCTGACAGACAGTAAAGCAGGGGCATCGCTGCGTATGCTTGACACACAGGGTAATGAAACTTTGCATGGTACTGTCACGCCCGAGGGAGGGCTGCATCTGCCTGCTCTGAGCCGCGAGCAGATCAGAAGCTGGAAAGAGCCTGCCATTGGCCTTGTTGTGCTGGATGCAGATGATGATGCCCCGGTTGTGTATACCTCAGGCGGATGGAAACTGATGGTGCTGCAGGCTCTGCCGGAATAATCAGACCGACAAAATATTTGAGCAGCACTCACACAGGCGGGTGCTGTTCTTTTTTTGTTTTTATACGGAACAGATGAGCTGATTATTCGTAGCAGCATATACCGTTTTTTAAGCGGTGTTTTTTGCTGTCGTTTTACTTGTATCTCATTACGTCCCGATAGCGCTGGGATGATTAATCAGAGTAAAATATAATTTTCATGGATATTTTGAATTATAAAAAATATAAACAACTATATTTATTGTATAAAGTTCATTTGTTATGCATAAAAAGTATTTTATATATTTACATAAGATAATGATAAAATGCATGTCATTTCTTTAAACAAACAAAGCGCGACATGAAAGAGACAGTATTATATTCTTTTTTCTCTGAAGGCAGGGTTCTTCTTGCTCCCCTTGTATTAACCGGGGCATGCTCTCAAAAAAACAATTTCAATCCAGCTGGTTGTGTCGTGCCTGATCTGTGTCGGGTTTTTTATGTCACACCCTCTGGACCATCAGAGAGGCACAGCATGACATCCCTCGGCCTGTTTGCGCTGGTTATTACCATTTCTGCCATTTTTGGCATTGTTAATTCCAAAACATTACGCCTGCCTTTTACTATTGGCATACTTTCTATTTCCATAATTTTTTCTGCTGCTCTCGTCCTGGCAGATAAGTTCGTGCCCTGGCCGGTGCTGCAATGGGTGAAAGAAACTCTTGAACGTATTGATATGGGGCGTGTGCTGCTTGACGGCGCCCTGTCGTTCCTGCTGTTTGCCGGTGCGCAGTCCGTTGACCTGCGGGCAATGTCTGAGCGTAAATTTTCGGTGCTGGCGCTTGCTCTGTTTGGCACAGTGTTTGCAGTTATACTGTTCGCCCTGGGTATTGGCATTGCGTTTGCTCTGGCCGGTCTGGTCGTTGCGCCTGTCTGGTGTGTGGTGCTGGGGGCTATTCTTGCACCGACTGACCCGGTCTCTGTTGTGGGTATGCTGCGCAGGCTCGGACTACCCCCGCAGCTTCAGGCTCTGTTTGCCGGTGAAAGCCTCTTTAATGACGGTGTTGCTGTTGCTGTTTTTACCGTCGCTCTCGACATGGCAGTGCAGTCACACATGCCTACAATGTTTGACCTTGGACATATTTTTCTGCTCGAGGTTGGCGGTGGTATTCTGACAGGTCTGGCCGGTGGCTGGGTTGCCCAGAAAGCGATTGGTATCGTTGATGACGCCCACCTCGAACTGCTCATTACGCTGGCGCTGTGCACCGGGGTTTACAGCCTGTGTGGTGCATGGGGTATGTCAGGCCCGATTGCTGCCGTAACAGCCGGACTGTTCATTGCCGCCCCGCGCACGCAGAGTAAGATTACAGAAACCGGGCGTAAAACACTGCACATCTTCTGGGAGCTGGCAGACGAAATCCTTAATGCTCTGCTGTTTGTGCTGATGGGTTTTGCCATTCTTGAGGTCACATTTTCGACATCGCTGCTTGTGGCGTCTCTTATTGCACTGCCGCTTTCGCTGCTGGTTCGTGCTGCCAGTGTGTTTCTCGCCACTCTGCCGGTTTACCTGCGCGGGCAGGGGCGGGCGAGTGTGCTCACTGTGCTGACATGGGGCGGTTTGCGTGGTGGTATTTCGGTGTCTCTGGCCCTTGGTCTGCCCCCCGGGCCAGAGCATGATATTCTTCTCGGAGTCTGCTATAGTGTGGTTGTGTTTACCATTCTTGTGCAGGGGCTTACGATGGAAGCAGTGGTTAAAAGATTTTCGTTTTCATGAAGCAGGGCCGGTATTCCTGGCCTGTTATGGGGGTACTGACGGCGTCAGTGCTGGTGCCTGTGTTTTCTGCCCTGGCTGGTGAGGCCCGGGCGGAGAATAATCTGCCCGCACGTAAAACAGTCCCGTCTGCGGTCAGGGCGGCAGCGGGGTCTGAGGTTGTCGAGGTCCTTTCCTCTGACGCGGGAGAAGGCGGTGGAGGCCTCATCCGCCCGCAAAGTGCGCCACAGGCTGCCAGTGTTGTCAGTCAGAGTTATATTGCGCATCAGGCACCTTCGGCCTCAGCTTTTGACCTGGTGGCTCTGCTGCCGGGGGCTAATGTGGCCTCCTCTGACCCGCTGGGCTTTTCCCCTCAGACGAATATTTCCGTGCGTGGCCTGAACGGAGATGCCATCGGCTATGTGCTTGAGGGCATGCCGCTTAACGATATTGCCTATTACACCGGCTACCCCAGTCAGTTTGCTGACAGCGAGAATTATAAAACCATTACTCTGGCACAGGGTGCAGCCGGGCTTGAAAGCCCTGTGCTTAACGCGGCAGGCGGGCTTATGACGCTGCGCTTTCGCGACCCGGCACAGAAGGCGGGTGGCCAGGCTGATTTTTCATATGGCTCCTATAATACCAGCCGCGAATTTATTCGTGCCGATACGGGTGAGATCGGAAAAAGCGGGGTGAGAGGCTTTGTCTCTTACTCGCATGGGGAGACAGATAACTGGCGTGGTCCCGGGCGTGATGAGCGCCAGCATGTTGACTTTAAACTGCTTAAAACCTGGGGGGCTGCTAACCGTGCTGCACTGCTTGGCTCATGGAACCAGGCGACAGACAGTTACTACCCTCAGCCCACACTCTCACAATGGCACCAGGATGGCATTCATGGTGGCAATAATCTGGCCCGGCATTATGACGCCTCGAACGAGGCCGCAGGCACAGATTACTGGCGTTTATACCGTCAGCCCGAGCGCACGCTTTACCTGGGGGCACCAGTCAGTGTGCAGCTTGCACCGGGGCTGACATTACACACCACACCCTATGCACAGGGGGCTTATGGCAATGCTCCGGGTGGCTCGACCCTGCCTGTTACTGGCGCATGGCAGGGCAACCAGCAGGTGCCCGGCAGCCTGAACCTGCCTGATGCAACGGATGGGGTCGCGACTGTGCGTGGTGACTACACGCAGCGCAGCTATCGTTCTGGTTTTACGGCCTCTCTTGAGTGGCATACCCGCCATAATACGCTGGTCGCCGGTTACTGGTATGACTATTCTGACGATGCACAGAGCCAGACCTACGTGCCTGTTGCGGCTGATGGCTCAGCCCCTGATATATGGGGCGGCAGCCGGCGTGCCTCTGTTAAACTGGCTGATGGCAGCCTGCTTTATGGTGCGCATAACCATACCATCACACAGGTCAATGCCCTGTTTGTGGGTGATACGCTTTCTTTCCTGCATGACCGGCTGCAGTTCTCTGCCGGTTTTAAAGAGGTGATGTTTGCCCGCACCGGCACGAACAGCCTGCCCGGCGGGCCTTATCGCGTGGGTATGAACACCGCCGTGCCCTTGCCCCGGCTGGCAATAAAATATCAGATCACCCCTCAGCATCAGGTATTTTTCAACACCACGACTAATTTTCGCACCCCGGCTGAAAGTGCCCTTTACACGGCTTACGACCCCGGCTCGGGCGATGTGCTGACCCGTGGCACAAACAACGTGAAGAATGAATATTCTATCGCTGAGGAGCTGGGTTACCGGTATACCGGCACCCGGGTGACAGGCAGCCTGACTTTATTCAATTACAATTTTACCAACCGGCAGGTTGAAACTGTTGTGCCGGTTAATGGGTCTTTTATTTCCTCAACCATCAATGCCGGCGGGCAGACCTCGCGCGGGGTTGATATCGAGGCAGGGCTGCGCCCCTGGCATCATTTCAGCCCTTATGTCTCGGCTGAATATCTGCACGCCACTATTGATAACGACATCGCCTCAAACGGAGATCTGCTCCCCACACGTGGCAAAACAGCGGTGCGCAGCCCAAAAGTGCAGGCTGCTGTGGGCCTGACATATGATGACGGGCATGTGTTTGGTGTGTTCAGTGCAAAATATATGGGGCGGCAATACGCAACTTTTATGAACGATGAGCGTATGCCCTCTTATGTCACGGCCAGTATGGCGCTGGGGTATCGTTTTTCTAAGATCTTTTTTCTTAATGCCCCTGAACTGCGCATGAATTTTATAAATATCACTAATCAGCATTATCTCTCAGGCCTTGCCAGCCCCACCCTTAACGCCCGCACGACAACAGGCCGGCGGGGCAGCAGCATTGCGGGCGAGGACCCCACTTATTACATCGGTGGCGGGTTTGCGGCCCTGTTTACCGCTTCAGGCCGGTTCTGAACGTGGTGAGTGCGGCAGAGCCAGGGCAGTTTGGCGTGCTTGGTGTGCAGACCGGGCGTGACTGGCCCTGCCTGACTGCGGAGGAAATCCGGGCTGTACTGGCACATTACCCCGGTGTGGTACCAGGCGGCACGTGTGCCTGGCACAGCATGCGTCCGTTTTCAGCTGCAGCACTGGTGACAGGGGCAGGGGAGGCCTGCCTGATTAAACGTCACCACAGCAGCCTTCGTAATGTCGCGGCCCTGTCAGAGGAGCACGCTTTTATGCAGCATCTGGCACGTGAGGGCGTGCCGGTGTGTCTGCCCTGCGTCACGGCAGAGGGCACCACTGCGCTGGCCCATAATGACTGGACGTATGAGGTTTTCCCCCGTGCTCCGGGTGAAGATATGTATCGTGATGTCATGTCATGGCAGCCTTATCTCTGCCCTGAGCATGCTTATGCGGCAGGTCAGGCACTGGCCAGACTGCACCATGCAGCCGCGTCTTATACCGCACCCGACCGGGCAGCCGGACGAGTGCTTATTTCCTCCATGGCCGTTATCGGCCAGGCTGACCTTATGGCGGCATTACAGGCATGGGTGCCTGCACAGCCCGGCCTTGCACAGGCATTACGCTCACGCTCCTGGCAGGAAGATGTGCAGCGTGTCCTCTCTCCCTGGCATGACAGGCTTGTGCCTTTGCTGCCAGAAATCGTGCCCTGCGGCGGGCATGGTGACTGGCATGGTTCTAACCTGTTATGGACCCCGCAGGGCGATATAGCCTGCGTGCTTGATTTTGGTATGGCCGGGCGCACCTGTGCGATGTTCGATCTGGCCACAGCTCTTGAGCGCAGCATGGTTGACTGGCTTGCACCTGCGCAGGAGCGGCATGTTGCCTGGCAGGATATGGCTGCTTTTTTGCGTGGTTATGCCACCATCAGCCCGCCTGATGACACAGCGCGGGCGCTGCTCAGGGCTTTTCTGCCTCTGGTGCATGTGGAATTTGCCCTCTCCGAAGTCGCTTATTTTGAAACCCTGCTGCATGATCCGTCTTCTGCTTCTGTGGCATATGATGATTATCTGCTGGGGCATGCTCAGTGGTTTAACAGTGCAGAGGGGCAGGCTATGCTCGATGTTTGCTCCCGCCGGGGCACCGGGGCATGAGCCCGACTGAGCTGGTGGCAGTTTTTGTCAGTGCGCTGAGTGTGTGGCTCACCGGTTGCCGCGTGGTGTGGTGCTGGCCAGTGACACTGGTTGCCTGCCTGCTTTATGGCATCGTGTTTCACGAGGCGCGTTTATATGCCGATATGGCGTTGCAGGCGGTGTTTGCTGCTCTTGCCTGTTATGGCTGGTGGCGGTGGCAAAGCGCAGAGCATCATGATGGCTTGGTGCAGGTCAGGCCGATTGAGGCACGCAGTCTCTGGTTTGGTGTGGTGCTGAGCACAGCATGCGGAGCGGGCGCCGGCTATGCGCTATCGCGCCTGACGGATGATGCTGCCCCGTTTTCTGATGCGATGCTGAGTGCCTACAGTATTCTGGGGCAGGTGTGGATGGCCCGCCAGCATATAGCCTGCTGGTGGGTATGGATTGTGGTTGATCTGTTTTACACCGGATTGTTTGCTGTGCGGGGTCTTTACCCTACTGCTGTGCTTTATGCTGTTTTTGTCGGACTGGCTGTTACCGGCCTGCGGCTGTGGCGCCAAGAGGCGAGATAACACCACAAAGACAGAATAAAGCCCGTGCGGTATTATCCTTTCTGCCGCTGACCTGAAAAAGAAGTCATTTACTGACGGGTGAATACCATAAAAGCCAGGAGGTTTTTCTGGTACAGACCGGCTTTTACTGGTGCGAATGCAGCAGAGGCCGTGCAGGCAGGGGCAGATGTGGATGATTCGACAGAATCCACACCGCCTTAAAGGCTCTGTAGTCAAGTGCTTTTAAGGATTGACATAAAGAAAAAGATATTTTCGGCAGAAAACAGCCATTTTTTATAAGTAACGCCCCTGTGAGTTCTGTCATTTTATCCACAGAAAACGGGGAAAGACCTCTGGATAACTTTGTGCATAACCTGTTTTCAGGCGCGGCTGGCGGCCTGTTTTGTCATAATTCGTGCTTTGTTCCCCTCTCCTGGTGCAGGGCTGCTCTGAGCACATTTATTTTATGTAAGGCGTAAAGGTTATTCTGCTTCAGCCCTGATCAGAGCCTGAAAGCCATGTGTCTGATTTTTTCGGGCCTGAGGTCTTTTTATAAATTGCAATTGACAATCATTATCATTCTCAGTTAGAGCCGGCATCCCAATCTATCTGAATAAATATGGCGAGCACAGAATGTCGTTTTCACATGCGGTCGCTGGTCTGCTCCCTGTCGTAGCACTTTTTGGCGGGGATATGGCAGATGCTCTGGCGGACACACCCGAAACAGCGTCTTCACGCTCACACTATGCCCGGTCACATGCCGGGGGCAGCAGTGGTGCAACACCTCCGAAACAGCCTGTCGTTATTGGCAAAAAAGAAGAGCTGGTAGTGACGGCCACAGGCCTGTCACGCGCTTCATCTGCTACCAAAACCCGCACTCCTATTATTGAATCGCCTCAGACAATTTCTATCGTGAACCGTGAGGAAATTGAACTGCGTGCTTCTCCCACTATTGCTGATGCCCTCTCTTACACAGCAGGGGTGCAGGCCGAGCCCTCTGGTATCGACAGCCGTGTTGATGAGGTTTCGGTGCGTGGCTTTGGGGCCGGGGGTTTTTCTTCCAATAATAACTTTGTTGACGGGTTGCGTCTGCCCTCAGGCGGGCAGTGGACCCGCACCTCTTTTGATCCCTTTGCCCTGCAGCAGATCGAGGTGCTTAAAGGCCCGTCAGGCGCACTCTACGGGCAGACTGCGCCAGGCGGGGTGGTAAACCTGGTGACCAAACGCCCCACCGCTAAAAGCGAGGGTGAGTTCTTTTTGCAGGGTACAGGTTTTACTGACCTTTCAAACTGGCAGGGCCAGGTCTCGGGCGACCTGTCCGGCCGTCTTAATAAAAGTGGTTCACTGCTCGGGCGGGCGGTGGCTATGGCCAAATATGGTGATACGCAGGTTAACGGGGTGCAGCTGGGGCGGTATTATTTCTCACCCAGTATGACCTGGCGATATGCACCAAAGTCGAGCTGGACAGTTCTCGCGCAATATCAGCGTGACCAGGGGGGCTCGACCTATCAGTTTCTGCCTGCAACCGGCACGCTTTATGCGTCAAAGGGGCGGCATATTAAAAATAATGCGAACCTGGGTGAGCCACACTGGAACACATTTGACCGTAACCAGGCACTTGTTGGCTCGTTTCTTGAGCATCATTTCAATCGTTTTTTCACCCTGCGTAACAACACGCGTTATACTTATATTGATACGCTCTACCGGGCGACGGTGCTGTCGGGTGATACCCTGTCAAAATGCCCGGCAACAATAGCAGGCTGTATACCGGGTGAGACCATTGCCCGCCGTGCGGTAGAGGGGCGGGGCCGTTCGCAGGGTGTTACAACCGACCTTCAGCTCGAAGGGCACATGACCACCGGTCCGGTGCGTCATTTACTGCTGGCCGGCACTGATTATTTTTATACAAACTGGAACCACTCGCGTGACCTCGTGCAGTCCTCGCTGGTGCTGCCTGTGCTCAATATTTTTGACCCGTCTTCGCGTGGTTCATCAGGGTTTGCCGGGGCGCTGTCCCCGCAGGTTTATACGTCAACAGTCAGCCAGCAGAACGGTATTTACTTTCAGGACCAGCTTAAAGCAGGTCGCCTGCGTGTGACCGTTGGCGGCCGCCAGGACTGGGCACGTGATAACACCCTGAATGTGCTGAAGCAGACCCGCTATATAACAAATTCATCTGCTTTTACCTGGCGTGCCGGGGGTGTGTATCTGTTTGATAATGGTCTGGTGCCGTATTTCAGTTATGCGCAGTCTTTCCAGCCGCAGGTGTCTGACCCGTCCACCTCTCTGACCGGCGAGCCGTTTAAACCCACAACCGGCGACCAGTATGAGGCCGGGCTGCGCTACCAGTATGGCAAAAGTATTTATATTACTTTTGGCGGTTATCAGATCACGCAGAAAAATACGACCACTCCCAACGCTGCCGGGGTCATGTGTGGCACCAGCACATGTCTTGTGCAAACAGGCAAGGCCCGGGTGCGCGGCCTTGAGCTTGAAGGGCGGGCAAACCTGCCGTGGGATATGGCGGTTATTTTCACCGGCACCCGCAGTGATGCACGGATAAGGAAGTCGAACACAGCAAGCGAGATTGGTAATTATATGCCTCAGGGGCCAAAATGGATGGCCTCGTTATTTGTTGACCAGCGCGTGCGCCACGGCCTGCTTAAAGGAACAGGCCTGGGCGGAGGGGTGCGCTACACCGGCCACAGCTATGGTGATACAGCGAATAAGCTTTCTATCCCGGGTTATACGCTGTTTGATATGTTCCTGCGTTATGATTTTGGTGAAGCACACCCGCGCTATCAGGGGCTGACCTTTTCGCTCAATATGCGCAACATTGCGAACAAACGCTTTGTCGCGACCTGCACCGCCGTTGCGGCATGTTATTACGGGCAGGGCCGCAGCCTGACAGCCCGTCTTGAATATCGCTGGTGAGAGCATGCTTTTTTTAATCATGGCAAGCCTGCTGGCCTTTGCCGGCAGTGTGCTCGTTTATCTGGCCTCGTCACAGCAGCGTTTGCTGTGCCGCCCGTTGCCAGGCCATGCGGCACGATGGGCTGGTGCCGCCCTTGAGGGGGCGACACTGCTGCTGCTGCTACAGTGCCGCAGCCCGGCAACAGCAGTTTTTATGCTGGTTACATTTCTTATGGCAGCGTGGTCTTTTACACCGCTGTTTATTGCTCTGATTTTCAGCCGCAGGACACCATAATGACGACGACACTCAGCAGCCGTGGCTGGCTGCCTAAAGTTTCTGCTGCAAGCCTGGCCGGTGCGGTGCTGACCATGGGGCTTACAGGTGTTGTGGGTTGTCTGTCTGGCAGTGACAGCATGCCCCGCAGCATGTCGGCACAGTTTTTAATGTGGCTGGCCGTGCTGGTCTGGGTTGCTCTGCTTGGCAGTTGTTTTTTGTTTCGTTCAGGGCGGCAGGCCTGGCTGGTGCTGACGGGCGCTAATATCCTTGTGTGGGGCGTGTATGTTCTGGCACGGGCGGCAGTGTTATGAAGATACGTCAGGACATTGTCAGCACGTACCGCGATGTACATAGCTGGGTTGGTATTATCAGTGCTTTGTTTTTGTTCGTGGCTTTTTATGCCGGGGCGATAAGCATGTTTGAGGAAAGCCTGCAAAACTGGCTTTCTCCGCCCGTTACTTTGCCTGCTCCCCCCTCTCTTGAGCAAACGCCTGACCTGCTGAACAGGGTATTTGAAGCCCACCCTGAAGCCCGCGAGAATTATACCATCGTGCTGAATGACGAGGCCGCTGCCCGGCAGGGGCGTGTGCGCTGGTCACCCTTGGGGCGGCCTCATGCCCGGGTGCCGGTTACGGTTGCGGCACTGGATGAACAGGGTGAACTGGTGAGCGGGCAGCTGCCACTTTCTGAGGCTGCGCGTTTTGTTGACGAGCTGCACCAGCAGGTGGGTCTGCCTTTGCCGCATGAACCCGCCAGGCTGGTGATGGGGCTGGTGGCTTTGTTGTACTCTGTTGCGCTGATTTCGGGTGTTATTGCCTTTCTGCCCGGGTTGACCCGTATGCTGTTTGCGGTGCGTGCCGATGGCGGAGCACGTAAAAAATGGCTTGATTTTCACAATCTTCTGGGTGTGTTTTCGCTGCCGTTTCATATTGTCATGGCACTGACGTCAGTGGCGTTTGCGTTTCATGATCAGATTTTTACCATGGAACATTTTCTGCTTTCAAAAAGAGGGGCCGCCATTGTGCACACGCAGGGGCGGGGGCACGGTCAGCCTCATATGCAGCAGGTTCTGCTGCCGCCCGTCGCTGTGCGTGATGCGGTGCAAAAGCAGGCTCCTGGTTTTGTGCCTGAAACACTGACCTACACTCTGATGCATGGCCAGGTCGCGTTGCGTGTGGCAGGTCATGATGACCGCTATAGCCTGCGTGGCCCGACAGCAGGGTTTGCAACCCTTAACCCCATAACCGGGCATATCGTCTCAGCCGATTATCTGCCGGGCCATCAGTCCACAGGTTTTGCTGTGCTTACCACGTTCTTTGCGCTGCATTTCGGCAGCTTTGGTGGCACGCTGGTGCGCTGGGGGTATGTTGTGCTTGGTCTGGGCGGGGCTTTTTTATTTTATACCGGCAACCGGTTGTGGATAGCCTCGCGCCGCCGCCGCGAACGCAGCACTGGCCTGATGCAGGAAGCACGCGGCACATGGTTTTTGCAGGCACTGACAACGGGCTGCCCCCTGGGGTGCATTGCGGGTATTTCGGCTGTGTTCTGTGCGGCTCCCTTTTTGTCGTATGGGGGAGGCTATGTCACGGTTTCTGCAATATATTATAGTATATTTGCAGTTTTTATGATTTCAGGCTTTATTATGCCACCCTCATTTGCGCTGAGACTTCAGCTGAGTGTTGCCGGGTTTATAACGCTGTATATCCCGTTTGCCGCAGCACTCGCCACCCGGCCGGTGCTGATGTCAGCCACGGGAGGAGGCCTGAGCCTGTGTTCTGTGCTGGTGGGCGCTGCGTTAGTTTATGCCGGCCTGCGACGGGGGAGGGAGTTGTAAGGGTCGTCAGAAAGTATTTCGTCCTGGTTGTTTTATAACAAATCACTGAGTGCATTATTAGAGTAAGCATAGCTATTTTGTGCAATATCAAAAAGAGAATCGATAAGATTCATAGATGGAGCCTGAGCAATCTGAGATAGATTGGATAAATTATTCTGATATACTGAAAAATTATATGATATTTCCCATGAAAAATTATCTTCGTCGTAATAATATTTATATTTTGACTGAGATACGACGTATATTTTGCCTTTCTGCTCAGCCTGGAGGGATTTCTCTATTGCTGCATTAGGGCGTGCGTTATTAATATCACTGTTTCTCCATTTTAACTCTCCGTTAACCGTCATTTGTATGAGTTTTGAAATTGCGGTTTGCCAGTCTCTGGTGCTGTACAGCATTATAATGCTCCAAGGTGCTTATTATATTCTCTTATTTCGTCCAGCATTGTGGATATACCCCCAAAAAAGTCCCAGTAATTGTTCAGGTTTTTCATTATAGTCGATTTATTGGCTTTGTTTAACTGTTCATTAATCGTATTAAATAGTGTATTGAGATCCTCTGCTTTTTTTGTGAGTGCTTTATTGTCGAAGCGCTTTATTGATATGAGAATTGTAGGAATTTTTGTGATTATAAGAGGTCTTTCACATTCAGAGATTTTGAGGTGATGCATAAGGTTCATTTTGTTAATCACATCGTCTAACTCTCTGCATATTTCGGGAGCGCGTATTTTATAATATGCTCTTTTGGAAATTATTCTTAGTTCATAAACAGCGTAAGAGGAAAAAATAAGACCACAATAGCTAAGAAATGTGCCGGCTAAAGACCAGAAAAAAGGTGCGTTAAGGCCCTGATCTCCGGCTATAAAGTGGGGGCTGGAGAACATAAGAATAATCACAGCTACTGATGGTATTGATATTATTAATAATACTGATGATGTAAATATATTTTCTTTTATTTTTTCCTTAAATGCCATTATATCCTCTTTTATTAATTCAATAATAAAAGAGGATATAATTACGAATAAAGTGGCTTTGTAAACCCTTATATACGATAAATTCTTGTGTTATAAGGTGACGGACAGATATTGCATTTGTTTATATTGTAACCTGATTTGTGCAGGAATAAAGCCCCTATGAATCTGATCAGTGAACTTTCAGTTGTTGCTACGGTATCAGCCTTCTGGCTGGTGGCGATGATTGTGCCCGGGCTTGATTTTCTGCTTGTGACACGGCTGGCTGTGATGCGCGGTAAAGCTGCGGCTCTCAGGGCAACCTTTGGCGTGGCTGTGGGGGTGGGCATATGGGGGCTGGCAGGGTTTTTTGGTGTCAGAACACTGTTTATTGCTGCGCCCTGGCTTTACATGCTGCTTAAAATTGTGGGTGGGCTTTATCTTTTCTTCACCGGTTTCAGACTTTTCATGAGCAGCTGGCAAAAGAAAACAGCGCAGAGCGGGCACACAGAGCTGGTTTCTGGCACAACACGTGCGTTCAGGGCCGGGTTACTGACAAACCTTGCAAACCCGAAAGCCCCGGTTTTTGTGTCGGGTCTTTTTGCTGCGGCACTGCCACAGCATGCTTCGGTTCAGCTGGGGCTGACATGTGTGGCTGCCATGTTTGTTATTGCTGTGGCATGGTTTGCGCTGGTTGCAACACTTCTCAGCCTTGAAAGTGTTTCTCGTATTTTCATGAGTTTTCAGAAATGGATCGACCGTTGCGCTGGTCTGGCTTTTATGGCGCTGGGGCTGCGCTTTGTTACTGAGCGCTCGCCTGACTGACATGTGCAGGGGCGGGGTGAGATAACGCCTCCACATTCCGCGCTGACAGAGTATGATGGCGTTTCATATCAGGAGACCTCTTGCTTTCTTTCTGGAAAGAAAGTTATAAACGGGGGGTGAATCGTCATGTCGGAAACAGGAATGAAAATCGGACGCCCGAAAGAAATCTCAGACGAATACATCCTTGCTGTGGCTCGCCGCTGCTTTCTCGAGCGCGGAGGCGGTATCGCAGCAGCGGACATCGCACGCGAGATCGGTGTCAGCCATACAACGCTCTTTAACCGTTTTGGTTCAAAGCAGGGGCTTATGCTGGCAGCGCTGGGGGCGCCGAAAGATATTCACTGGATCGGCACACTCGAAGCCGGGCCGGATAGCCGGCCTGTTAAGGAGCAGCTTGTTGAAATTGCCTGCACAATAGCCGTATTTTTTGAAAACCTTAATGCGGGTTTTTCAGTTCTTCAGGCCAGTGGCATTGATACTGATGCGCTGTGCACGGGTGATAACCCCGAGACCTCAGCACCCGCACGGGCTTTTCGTGCGCTGACTGAGTGGATCGGCCGTGCACAGCAGCAGGAAAAACTGGCTTACTGTGATGCACAGGTACTGGCCTCAACATTGCTCGGTGTGCTGCATAACCGTGCTTTTTCAAACCGCGTGTGCGGAGAAGGCGGCTCTGACAGGGCAACAGACAAAAGTCATGTTGCTGACGTGATCACCCTGTTATGGGACGGAATAAAACCGTCATCATAGCGGGCCTTTCTCTCGGGCATGCTCGCACATCATGTGTCATGCCCTTTAAGGAGCTGATGAGTATGACGGATATCTGGCAGCCTGTTACCCTTGGCAAAATGACTCTGCCAAACCACTTTGTTATGGCACCTATGACCCGCAGCCGCGCGCAGTATGATGGCACGCCTGGCCCCCTGGCCGCGGAGTATTATGCACAGCGTGCCAGTGTCGGGCTGATTGTGGCCGAGGGCACACAACCTTCGGCTGACGGGCAGGGTTATATGATGACCCCCGGCATCTACACTCAGGCACATATTGACGGCTGGCAGAAAGTGACCTCAGCCGTTCATGCCGCAAACGGGCATATCTATATTCAGCTTATGCATGCCGGGCGTATGTCACACCCTGATAACACCCCTCATCATCGTCAGGCCGTGGCGCCCTCTGCCATTGCACCGGGTACAGGTATGTTTACGGCAAAAGGCATGCAGGATATTCCGCCCCCGCGTGCGCTGAGCACGGCGGAGGTCCGTCAGACAGTGCAGGACTTCCGTCATGCTGCAAAATGCGCAGCTGAAGCCGGTGCAGATGGTGTCGAAATTCATGGTGCCAATGCGTATCTTATTCAGCAGTTTTTCGCACCTGGCGCAAACACCCGCACGGATGAGTATGGCGGTTCGATCGAAAACCGCGCACGTTTTGCCCTTGAAGTTGCACAGGCTATTGCTGAAGAAATTGGTGCTGAGCGCACAGCCATTCGTTTCTCACCCGGCACAACCCTGTGGGGCATTGACGAGGGGGCAGACTACCCCGAACTTTACCGCTACCTGATGACAGAGCTGAATAAGCTCGGCCTGTCTTATGTGCACATTATGCATCAGGGAAATGACGCACTGCTGGCCGATATACGCCGCATCTGGTCGGGTAAACTGATTATTAACCACCCGGGCCGCCCCCGTGAGGAGATCGGGCATGACGTGGCCAGTGGTCTGGCTGACCTTGAGGCCTATGGTCAGATGATTCTGGCTAACCCTGATTTTCTGGCCCGGCTGAAGGCTGATGCCCCGCTGAATGATGCTGACCGTATGACCTTCTTTGGTGGTGATGAAAAGGGATATACCGACTATCCCATATTGTGAGTCTGTTTACACTCTGCCCCGCACTGTGATGGTGCGGGGCAGGGCAGAAATTATGCGGCGTGCAGGGCATCCTCCGGGGTGGTGGCTGAGCCAAACACTTCATGCTTGATGCGGCTTTCCGGCACGCCTTCGGCTTTCAGCCCGGCAATGACTGACTGCATAAAGGCGTCAGGCCCACACAGATAATACAGGGCATCAGCCGGTGTATGGGCTTTCAGCCATGCGGCAGAAATATGCCCCTCATGTGTCTGCACATTTTGCCCGGCTGCGGCGGTGTCGTTTTTGCGGGTATAGAAAATATCAGCCTGCACTGTCCCGTCTTTTGCCAGCTCACGCACGCGCGGCCCAAAGGCTTCGCTCTGCGGGGTGTGGGTGCCGTGCACATAATGCAGCGGTGCTTTCCGTCCGGCCTTATGTGCGGCCTCGGCCATTGCAATAAAGGGGGTCAGCCCCACGCCGGCACTCAGCAGCACAACCGGGTGGTTTGCGGTTTCTTCTGGCAGGGTGAAGGTGCCAGCAGGTGCTGACACGAGCAGTTCGGTGCCTTCTTTTGCGTGGTCATGCAGCCAGCCTGACACCAGCCCGCCCGCTGCACGTTTAACACTGATGCGGTAGCCCCTGGAGTCGGGGGCTGATGAAATGCTGTAATTACGTCGCTGTGAGCCTGCGCCCGGCACGGTGATGTTGAAGGTAAGATACTGCCCGGGTTTATGCAGCACAACGGGTTTGCCGTCTGTGGGCTCAAGCCGGAAGGAGGTGACATCGCCACTTTCTGCCACGCGCTGACGAATGGTGAAAGCACGCCAGCCGCGCCAGCCACCGGGGGCCTCTTCTTTTTCTTTATAAAGCTGGCTTTCGCGGTTCATCAGCACGTCGGCGAGAAACTGATAGGCATTGCCCCAGGCCTGCATGATTTCAGGTGTGGCGGCGTCACCCAGTACATGGGCAATAGCCCCCAGCAGGGCCTGACCGACATGCGGGTAGTGCTCGGGCAGAATGTTCAGCCCTACATGTTTTTCAGCAATGCGTTCGATCATGCCGGTCAGTGTGCCCAGGTCATTAATATGACGGGCATAGGCCAGCACGGCCATGGCCAGGGCAGTGGGCTGCTCGCCGCTTTTCTGGTGTGAGCGGTTAAACAGTTCGGCAATGGCCGGGTCAGCCAGCAGGCGTGAATACATTTCGCGGGTGATATCGAGACCGTGTGCTTCCAGCGCGGGAATGCAGGCAGTAACGATAGCGCGGGTCTGGTCGTCGAGTAATGCGGTCACGGACTCTCTCCTTTAAAGATGTAAACTTTATACATCTTTAAATAGCATCTGGTAAACAAGATGTCAATTTGTTAATGTTTAGTTTATGCGCCTTACTCTTCATACCGACTACGCTTTGCGTACTCTTCTCTATCTCGGGGTTCACACTGATCGCCGTGTGTCCATTCACGAGATCGCCCGAGTCTATAAGATTTCGGAAAACCACCTCGTGAAGGTGATCCATCATCTTGGCAAAGGCGGGTTTCTCAGCACGTTTCGTGGTCGTCACGGCGGGCTTGAGCTGGCCAGACCTGCCGATAAGATTCGGATCGGTGATGTTGTGCGCTACACGGAGGAGGAGATGGTTTTGCTGGCCTGCATGGCCCCGCCTGAGGCAGAGCAGGAAGAAATTGTTACAGAGTGTATTTTATCAGGAGGGTGTGTTTTACGTTCAGGGCTGGCAAAAGCGATGGATGCATTTATGGCCGTGCTCGATGACTACACCCTGGATGATATGCTGACCCCCTATGAGCGCCTGGTGCTGAGCAATAAGGCAGGGCTGGCTTCAGGGGCGGAGGATTAGTGTTTTTTGTACTAAAAAATCATGACATTACAGTTAATAATTAACTTAATGGCCAGTAAATGAATTTTATATAATGGCAGAGCTATGGCATGCAAATCTTTGTAGTACCGCTGCTTAGCGTTCAGTTTGTGTCATAAATCTGAACATAAAATGCCCTGAGTGAGAAAATTTACAAAATAACGGATTAAAAGCTGGCGCGTCTTCCTGTATGCGACAGGTAGCGAAACAAAAGGTCAGCTTCTTTATCTCATGCTGCATTTTATGCCTGACACTCCTCTGTCCCTTGTTATACTTATTATATGCAGCGTTCTTGTCTGCGTATTTGAGTTTGTAAACGGGTTCCATGACACAGCAAATGCTGTGGCAACCGTGATCTACACCCGCTCCCTGAAGCCTGTTCAGGCTGTTGTGCTCTCGGGAGTGATGAATTTTGCCGGTGTTCTGGCTGGTGGTCTGAGCGTGGCTTACGCTCTGGTTGAGCTTTTGCCGCCTGATGTGCTGACCCCGCCAAATGGTGCGCCGGCAGTGCCTATGCTGTTTTCTCTCTTCGGGGCAGCCCTGTCCTGGAACCTGCTGACATGGCGTGCCGGCATTCCTAACTCCAGCTCTCACTGCATCATCGGCTCTATCATTGGGGTCGCCGTGGGTGATGCCCTTGTTCACGGCCGTCATTATCGTGAGGGTATCGACTGGCCTCAGGTTTTAAAGGTGCTTGAGGCTCTGGCAGTCTCGCCGATTCTTGGTCTGGTCGGGGCGGGGCTCTTTTACTGCGTGCTGAAGATGTTTGTGAAAGACAAAGCCCTTTTTGAGCCGCCTCAGGGGCACCAGCCCCCGCGCGGCTGGGTGCGCTGGCTGCTGATCGGCTCGTGCACCGGGGTCAGTTTTTCGCACGGCAGTAATGACGGTCAGAAAAGTATTGGCCTGATTATGCTGACAGTTGCCGGGCTCTGGCCGGCGTTATACGCGCTCAACCCGCAGCATCAGCATACGCTGCCGGTGACTGTGAGTGAAGCACACGAGATCCGTTCTGTGCTGGATATGTATGACCATGATGTGCTGCGCTCTGATGCGATGATAGCAGCACAGCACCTGCAGACAGAGAACTCCCTGCTCGATAAACCAATTCTTAACGGCCCGCTGCCGCCGCTCGTGACTGTGCGTTCTGATGTGTTTCAGATTGTGGCAGCGCTTAAAAAAATCTCCCTTGATAAAGCTGTGCCGTCTCAGGTGCGCCATCAGGCTGCTCATTTGCGTATGAAACTGCGCCCGGTTGTTGAGTTCGCCCCCTGGTGGGTCAGGCTGCTGAGCGCTCTTTGTCTCAGCCTCGGTACCATGGTGGGCTATAAGCGTATTGTCAGCACCCTGGGGGAGAAAATAGGCCGCACGCATCTGACCCCTGCCCAGGGGGCCTCTTCAGAGCTGGTCGGGGCGGGTCTTATTCTTACAGCGGGCTATACCGGTCTGCCTGTCAGTACCACGCATATTGTGACGGCCGGTATCGCAGGCAGTATGCTGGGGGCTGGCTCTGGCCTGCAATGGGGCACCATGCGCCGTATTATGCTGGCCTGGGTTGCGACCCTGCCGGTCACTATCGTTCTGTCAGCGGGGTTATTTTACCTGCTCAGCCATTAAGGCACGGTTGTTTGTGTTGCCTGCGGGCAGCATGAATGACAGACTCATACTGTCATTTACTGGCGTTTAAGGGTGCTTCGTTTCCGGGCATCTCCATGATTTGTGTGAGGATCTTTTTATGACATCTTCCCGGGCTACTGTTCTGGTAACAGGTGCAACAGCAGGTTTTGGTCATGCTATTGCACTGCGACTGGTTAAAGACGGCTACCGTGTAATTGCCACAGGCCGCCGTAAAGACCGTCTTGATGCTCTGGCGCAGGAGGCCGGGCCGGCACTTTTGCCTTTTGTGCTTGATGTGACAGATGCTGAAGCGGTTGAGAAACTGCCTGCCTCTCTGCCTGTCGGCTGGCAGGAGGTCGATGTGCTGGTGAATAATGCGGGTCTGGCCCTGGGGCTTGAAAAAGCCTGGAAGGCAACTGCCCTCGACTGGGAGCGGATGATCGCCACGAATGTCACGGGGCTGACCGCTATGACCCGTGTGCTTCTGCCCGGCATGGTTGCGCGCAACAGGGGGCACATTATTGCTCTTGGCAGCACAGCAGGCATTTATCCTTACCCTGGTGCTAATGTTTACGGGGCCAGTAAAGCATTTGTGTCGCAGTTTATGCGCAATCTGCGCAGTGACCTGCTGGGTGTGCGTGTCAGAGTGACCAATATCGCCCCCGGGCTGTGTGGCGGCAGTGAGTTCAGCGAAGTGCGCCTTGGTGATAAATCAAAGGCTGCAGCTGTGTATGACGGCACAGAGCCGCTTTTGCCTGAGGATATTGCAGAGACGATCTCCTGGGTTCTGGGTTTGCCGGCACATGTGAATATTAACCAGATTGAGATGATGCCCGTTTGTCAGGCTTCGGCGGGTCTTGCTGTCGACCGGAGCATGGGCCGGGCGTCAGATGTATAACTTTTTGAAACTATTTTTCTTTTTTAGTTAATTTTTTGTATACTAATGACGAATTTTATAATAGTTAACTATCTTGCAACGATGTGGGAGGCATTTTACATTCCCCTCATAATCTGAGGGGCTCCTGCTCATTAAAAGAGCAGGGTGGTGGCATGAGGCTGCCGGGTGGCTGAGTGCGCTGCCCTCCCTTTCGTTTCAGTACAAAGCAGTAATGTTCTGTCAGGACTATTCACCTGGACGGAGAGTGGTGTGTCATTATCTTTTTATACCTGTCTTCTTGTCATGTTTGGTGGAGCACTCGGGTCGCTTCTGCGTCATGTTGTCAGTGTTCTGACAGCACCTTACAGCCGCATAATGCCCTGGGGCACTATTTTTGCTGTTAATACCGTTGGTTCGTTTGTTATTGCCTTTTTTGCGACACTGACTATGGCAGACGGGCGCTACCCTATGTCTGATAATATGCGCCTGCTGGTGATGACGGGTATATGTGGCGGTTATACGACCTTTTCCACATTCAGCTGGCAAACATTTGAGTTTCTGCGCACGGGGGCGGTTGGCCGTGCCTTACTGACAGTCATATTGTCAGTTGTTATGTGCATTGGTGCGGCTTCTGCCGGTTATATTACGGCTGTCTGTTTTAATTTTCAGACCATGCAGGCAGTTGAAGTTGAGAAACATAAAGATATATAATTTCTTAATAAAGTATTGATTAAGTAGTTTATTTTCTAGTTTTTTTGTTCTTGAAATAAAAGAAATGGCACATATTAGTATGTGCCATTTTAATTTTTATTAAAAAAATGTTATTTAAATAATACCATCCTCCCGTCAGAGGAGGAATCTCTGTAAAACAGGAGGTTAGGTTTCGTGAATACTGATCAGGACATTGCTGTCATCGGGATAGGATGTCGGCTGCCCGCATCTGTAGAGACGCCGGAGCAGTTCTGGACATTTCTTTGCCAGCAGGGTGATGCATCTTCCGGTGTTCCGGCTGATCGCTGGAGCGTAAAGCGGTTTTATGCGCCTGATTATGACACGCCAGGTAAAACCTATATGCAGCGCGGGTCGTTCCTTGATCAGAAACTCGCGGATATGGAACCGCTGTTTTTTGGTATTTCCCCGCGTGAAGCCGTTATTATTGACACACAGCAGCGCGTTTTACTTGAAGTCGCGTGGGAGGCGTTAGAAAACGCCGGCATTCTGCCAGGTTCGCTCGCCGGGTCGCAGACCGGTGTTTATATGGGGTCATTCTCGCTCGACAGGCTTGTGGTCAGCGGCTCATCTGACAGCCGCCCGCTTATCCGCGATCATTACGCCGCAACAGCGGCCTCTGCCACCATGCTTGCCGCACGCCTTTCTTACAATTTTGATCTTCATGGGCCATCAATGTCGATCGACACGGCGTGTTCCTCGTCTCTTGTGGCGGTTCATCAGGCCTGCGTCAGTCTGCGTCATGGCGAAACCTCCCTGGCGCTGGCTGGCGGGGTGAACATTATGGGCGCGCCTTCAGCATCGATCACGATGTCAAAAGGCCATTTTATCTCGAAGGATGGCCGCTGCAAAAGTTTCTCTGATGATGCTGACGGATATGGCCGCGGAGAGGGGTGTGGCATAGTTGTGCTTAAACGCCTGGCAGATGCGGTGCGTGATGGCGATATTATCCATGGTGTAATCGCCGCTTCGGGTGTGAACCAGGACGGGCATACTTTCTCACTCACAATGCCCGATGAAGAAGCGCAGGCAGACCTGATTGAGCGCGTGGCTGAACGTGCAGACATCGACCTTGCCGCGGTAGGCTATGCGGAGGCCCACGGCACAGGCACCCCGGTCGGTGACCCGATTGAGGCCCGTGCGCTGGGGCGTGCTGTGGGGCAGGCCCGTAAAGCGACAGGCAGGCCGCTGCTTGTGGGGTCTATGAAGGCGAATTTTGGGCACCTTGAGGGGGCCGCAGGCGTTGCGGGGCTGATTAAAGCCGTGCTGTGCCTGAAAAATGCACAGGTGCCCCCGCAGGCGAATCTGACAGTTCTGAATAAAAATATTCCGTTTGATGAGCTGAATCTGCGTGTTCCTGTTAAGGATATGGTCGCGCTTGATACGGCAAAAGATATCTATTCTGTTGTTAATTCCTTTGGTTATGGCGGCACAAATGCTGTTGCTGTTTTGCGGGCCTGCCCTGAAAAAACAAAAACCGTTACGGCACAGCATGACGAGGCAGAGCGCCCTGAGGGGCATTACCTGCTGCCTGTTACGGCATTTACCGAAAGCTCACTGAAAAAAATTGCAGCCAGTTATGCGACTCTGCTGTCTGACAGCTCTGTCGATCTGGCGGATATGTGCTTCTCTGCGGCAACAACGCGAACACCCCTTGAGTATTATGCAACGGTGCTCGCTAAAACCCGTGATGAAGCTGCTGCTGCTCTGAACGCGCTCGCCGCCGGTGCTGAGAGTGCCGCTGTTGTCAGGGGCAGAAAACAGGCCGAAAACCCCATGGGTGGCCCGGTTTTTGTGTTCTCTGGTATGGGTTCACAGGTTGAGGGCATGATGGCTCTGCTGTCGCATGACCTGCCGGCACCGGCCCGTGCAATGGCTGAGAAGTGCGATGCCCTGTTTGCTAAGTTGCTTGGCTTCTCTCTGACAGAGTTCCTCTCCTTACCTGAGCATGCTGCCGAAGTGCATAAAACGCAGCTCGCCCAGCCTGCTATTTTCCTTGTGCAGATGACATTGTTCGAAGCTCTGCGTTTTTATGGTGTGACCCCGGCTGCGGTTACAGGTCATAGCGTGGGTGAGGTTGCGGCAGCCTGTGCGGCAGGCGTGCTGACCCTCGAAGATGCGGTGACGATTGCTTATTATCGCAGCCAGCATCAGAGCACGCTGGCTGGCACGGGTACGATGCTGGCCGTGGGGCTGAATCAGGAGGAGGCAGAGGAGCGCTTTGTTTCTCGTTTTGGTCAGGGTGTCTGCACAGCTGTAGTAAACAGCAGTCGCCTGACCGTGCTGTCAGGGCCGCAAGAAACTCTCAGTATTATTGCTGATATCTGTAAGAAGAATAAAATCTTCAGTAAATTCCTGCCGGTTGAGCTGCCATATCATAACCCTGCAATGGAGAAGATTGAGGCCGGGTTTAAGAAAGATATTGCCGCTACCCCCTTCAGCCGGCCGGTATATCCGCTCTATTCTACGGTTACGGCCAGCCGGTGTGATGATGCTTTTTGTCATGATGCAGCCTACTGGTATGACAATACCCGCCTGCCTGTGCGTTTTAGTGACACGGTCGAAGCTCTGGCTGAAGATGGAGCCCGTGTTTTTATCGAAATTGCCGCGCAGCCGGTTCTGAGCAGTTCGCTGCGTGATGTGGCCAGAACTGTTACCGGCAATGCGACCATTCTGAGCTGCGTTGATACAAAAAAATATGACGAGCCCTTTATCGCCCGCACCCTGGCGCATCTGTTTATGGCGGGGGTCTCTCCCGACTGGGCGCGTGTAAGCGGTGGTGACCGTATTGTGCTGCCACATTACGCCTGGACGCGTGAAAGCTTCTGGGTGGAGACACGTCTCTCCCGTCAGGACAGGCTGGACGAGACTATCTACCCGGTTTTAGGCATGCAGGCCCCTGCGTCTCTGCCGACCTGGCTTGCCAGTGTAAACACAAACTATATGCCCTGGCTGCCTGACCATCAGATTGATGATCTGTGCCTCTTCCCGGCCGCAGGATATATCGAAGGTGCTGTTGCACTTCATGCTGTGCGCGAGAAGACTGACGAGGTTATTCTCGAAGATATTGCGATTGATAAAGCCCTGCTGCTCGATGACAGGCTGGCAGATGTGCAGATGAGCTGGGTTTTTAACCCGGCAGATCACAGTCTGACCGTGGCTTCGCGTGATATAAATGATGATGACAGTACCTGGGTGCCGCACGCGACGATGAAAATTCTGAGCAGCGCGCCCTGGCCTGTTGCTGCCCCTGAGGTGACATTGCCTTATGCAGAGGGCAGCGTGCTGCATGCGGTCATGCCTCAGAAATTTTATGAAGAAATTAAAGAGTATGGTTTTGCTTATGGTCCGTCTTTTCAGACAATCATAAGTCTTGATATCGGGGATAAAATCTCACGCTCTGCGCTGAAGCTGGCTGACGAGCATGCGGGGGCAGCTGATGAATATTTTCTGCACCCCACTTTGTGGGACGGCGCATTTCAGACGCTGATTGCCGCAGGTTATGGCACGGCAAAAGGTACGCTGTTTGTGCCAACAGGCATTCGTCAGGTCAGGCTGTATCACAAGGGCCTGTCAGCGGTGCGTGTGCATTGTGTGCTGACAAAGAAAACGGCCTCTGACATTCAGGGTAATATTCTGATTGTCACAGAAAGCGGTGAGCTGGTTGCCGAGATTAAAGATTTCACAGCCAGAGCGATCAGAACAGCAGCCCGCAGCAATGATGACCTGCGGCGTAAAATTTATCGTAATGCGTGGGTAAAAACAGAGGATAAAAACATCCTTCTTGAAGAGAAGAAGGTGATTATCTGTGGTGCCCCCTCAGAACTTGCAAAGCGTGTGGCCGCAGAGCTTGCGCTTTATGCGGTTGAGGCTGAGCAGATCAGTGAGCCGGCACCGGGCAGTATTGACCCTGAGCTTTATAACAGCATCATTTATGTTGCTGACAAAAATGAAGAAGATCTTGGTATTGCCGAGCTGTGGAAGGTTAAAACCTTCTTTGATGCCGTTATTGAAAAAACAGAGCGTGAGCGCAGCTGTGTTGTGCATGTTCTCACCTCAGGGGCTGTAACGCCTTACCCGCTTGAAAAAGGGAAAACACTGGCCCCTGACCAGGCTGCTGTCAGAGGTTTTGTGCGTGGGATACAGGCTGAAAAAAGTAATCTTTCGATTAAGCTGGTAGATATTGGCACTACCCCGGATGAGGATGTTATGCGCGCGCTGTGTGCAGAAATTCTCAATGGTGAAGACCCTGAGGAGATGGAGGACGACGTTCTTCTCACCCCGCAGGCGCGTTTTGCAGGCCGCCTGCAGCGCAGTGAGGAGCCTCCTGCGCCGCAGCTTCTCCCCTTTTCGGCTGATGAGAGGGATGAAAATGGTGCTCTTGTTGCCGTGCGCCTGGAAACAGTTAAGGGGGCTGCCTTTGATGCACTGCACTATGAGCGGTTTGTCTGCCCGAAACTGAAAAAAGACGAGGTTCTGTTTCGTATTCTGGCAACAGCTCTTAATTTTAAAGATATTCTTAAAGCAACAGGCCTTTTGCCTGACAGCATTATGGATGGCACCTTCCATGGTCATGAAATGGGCTCTGAAGCGACGGCTGAAGTTGTTGCTGTGGGTGAGGGTGTTACCGGTTATGAAACTGGTAAACGCTATGTTATTTCATGGCCCGGCGGTTTTGCGACCCATCTGGTAGCCCTTGCCAGTGAGATGATCAGCTACCCGCTCGATGCGCTCGATGTTGATTATCTGCAGGCATCAACCCTGCCGATTGCCTCAGCCACAGCCTATTGCTCGCTGGTTAAACTGGCCCGCCTGCAAAAAGGTGAGACTGTGCTTATTCATGCCGGTACAGGTGGCGTGGGTATGACAGCCATTTATATTGCGCAGCATATTGGTGCCCGTATTTTTGCAACGGCTGGCAGTGAAGCCAAACGCGCTTACCTTAAAGAGCTTGGGTGTGAGCAGGTCTGGAGTTCAAGAACGCTGGAGTTTGCGGAGGGCATTCGTGACGTGACGCAGGGGCGTGGCGTTGATGTTGTACTCAATTCTCTGCCAGGTGATGCGCTGTCGCATAGTGTGGCTGTTGTTGCCCCTTATGGCCGCTTTGTTGAAATTGGCAAAAAAGACATTATCGAAAATAATGGTCTTCCGCTTATGCCATTTAATCAGAACATGGCGTTCTTCTCCTTCGACCTTGACCGGATGATGCTGGAGCAGAAGGAGGATGTGCGTGAGCTGATGAAAGAAATGGCGCAGCTGCACAGGCAGGGCGTTATTAAACTGCCGGCTGTTACGGGCTATCCGGCGGCTAAGGTGGCTGATGCGTTCCGTTTCCTTGCATCATCCGCTCACATTGGTAAAGTTGTTGTTGATTACACAAAGCTTGAGGATGTTACAGCTTATCCTCTGCCACGCAGGCAGCCGGTTGTCAGGTCTGATGTGACCTATCTGGTCACGGGCGGCGCTGGTGGCTTTGGTTTTGCGACTGTTAAGTGGCTGCTCGACCAGGGGGCTAAACATTTTGTGCTTGTCGGCCGCCGCCCTGAAACGGATGAGGATGTGACAGAGAAGCTGGCTTTCCTCAGAGAGTGTGATGCCAGTGTGCTGTATTTCTCAGCTGATTGTGCCAGTGAAAAAGACCTTGATATGGTTTTTGCTCAGGCACAGAAAAAACTACCTCCCATTAAAGGGGTTTTCCATTGTGCGGCAGTGCTTGATGATGCGCTTGTCGTTAACATGACGCAGGAAAAAATTGCAAAGGTTATGACCACAAAAGCGAAAGCTGCGGTTTTGCTTGATAAAAAAACGCAGAATATGACGCTTGATTATTTTGTAATGTATGCATCAGCCACGACCATGCTGGGTAATATCGGGCAGAGCAATTATATGGCGGCTAACACTGTGCTGAATGCATTGTCGTGGAACCGTTTTAACCGTGGCCTGCCTTCTCTGACTGTTGACTGGGGTGGCATTGCTGATGTGGGTATGCTGAGCCGCAATGATGTTGCGGCCAGAACCCTCGAAATGGTGGGGCTGCGCAGCATTACAGCGCGCCAGGCGCTTGATGCCCTGCCGGTGATGCTGTCGTTTGACCTGCCCGACCTGGGTTATATGGATATTGACTGGGAAAAATGGAGTAAATCTGCGCGCACCAGCACACGTTTGCTGCGTTTTTCACAGGTTATTCTGAATAGTCTTGGTAATGCCGTTACCAGTGAGCGGCTCGCAAGGCTTGTCAGGCTGCCTGATAAAGAACGTCTGCCCTATGTCATTGAGCAGATGAAAGCACTTATTTCAGAGACAACGCATGTCAAACCTGAAGATATTGCTTCGACTGCGCGCCTGTCTGAGCTGGGTATAGATTCTCTTGCCGCAGTTGAGTTGCAGACCTCAGTGAAAAATGAGCTTGGTGTTGAAATTTCTGTTCTGCACCTGGCAAAAGATAACACTATTGAGAATATGTCGAAATTTATTCTCGATCGTATCAATGTAAAAAATATAACGTCTTCTGAGGGTGAATAAATTTAAGTAAAAAAGACTTAAAATATTATTATTTTCCTTTTTATTTTTTACAAAAGGTAATTTCAATGCTTATGGATCTTATACACGATAAACTTAAAAATACCTCTGGTGAGATTATCTTCAGAGATATCTCGCGTGAGTGGAGTTATGGCGAATTTCATCAGAATATCGTCCATGTTGCTCATGCGCTGGGAAAAATTAAAGAGGCAGGCTGTGCACTGGTTGGTGTGAAATGTGCCAGCCAGTACAATCATCTCGTTATTATTTTTGCACTTGATATGCTTGGTGTGGCGTCGGTCTCTCTGCCAGAGGGGTTTGGTTCGATGTTCAGAAGTTATGTTGAGCTGACAAAACCTGATCTGATTTTAACAGATGATTCGTATGAAGGTGATATTCCCTCTGTTAAGTTCTCTGGCCTGAGTTTTCCGTCAACACTGCATATGGAGACAATTGCCAGCGACGAACGCTCTCCTGACGAAATCTGTCGTGTGTCAGTTGCTGCGGGAACTGATGTCACCGCGCGCAAAATTTATATCGATGCCACGAACTTTCATCAGAATATTCATCGTCTGATACAGAGCGTTAACGAAATGAGAAGTGCAGATAAATACGATGTTTTTTGCTTTCTCGGTATTGATCTGCTTAGTGGTTTTCAGATCCGTCTTGCCGCTATCTTATCCGGCGGGTGCCTGAACTTCTTTAACCGTTCAAATATACATTATCTTTTCAGGCGGGAACGGCCTTCGGTTTTTATTCTCTCTCCGCTGCATCTTGAAATTCTGGTCTCAGCGCTGCCGCCACTCAGCAGGCCTGATGACACGGTGGAAATTATCGTTATTGGTGGCGCGCTGCCACCGGAACTTGAGAAGAAAACCAGAGCAGGCCTGAGTACCAGAATTCATGTTATTTACGGGACGGAAGAAACCGGGGCTGTTGCTGTCAGGAGTGTGCGCGGCGGACTGGCGCCTGAAAGTGCTGGTTTTATTGTACCGTGGATGACCGTTGAGGCTGTCGATCAGGATAATAAAAAAATTAAAGAGGGGAATGTCGCCGGTCTTTTACGGATACAGGGCGATACACTGAATAGAGGCTATCTTGAAGAATATTTCAGTGATCGTTTTGTTGATGGCTGGTTTTATCCCGGTGATATAGGGCGTATTTATAATCAAAAAGAACTGTTTATTGTGAGCCGTGCTGATAACCTTATTTCTTTTGGGGGGGATAAGTTTTCAGTTGCACGCCTTGATGAGGTTTGTAAGGCTTACCCGGGTATTCAGGACGGATGTATTTTTGCTGTGCCCGATGCCAGTGGTGTGCATATGCCCTATGTGGCTATTATATGTCATGAGCAGATTGATATTTCTGAACTATCCAGAAAAATGCATGATATTTATGAAAACATGCCAACGCTTACGGTTATCTGGGTTGATCAGATTCCCCTTGATGACGCCGGTAATCCTGACAGAGTACTGCTGACCGAAATGGTGCTGAACGAGAGGAAGCAACGGTCAGCGCGTATGCATTAAACGTTGAATATGCAGAATATAAAGTGATGTTATACATTTTGAAATCTATGGTTACTTGTATGATGTCATGAAAGTATTAAAGTGTACTTTTATGAAGTAGCTGCAAGGCAGTGATTATGGTTAAAAAATTTATTTGTTCAGAAAATAATGGAAAATATTATATTGACTGGGGCGAAAATACACTCGTTGATGCATTAGCTTATCATCGTCACAGAACACCCGATCATGAAGTGTATAAATTTCTTGGGGATGGTGAAAATGAGACTGACAGCACGACATTTTCACAATTACAGGACTTTTCATTCCGGCTTGGTGCCTGGCTGAAAAGAGTGCTCAGAAGTGGTTCGCGGGTTATTTTACTGTATGATAGCAGCCTCGATTATATTCGTGGCATTATGGGGTGTATGACAGCGGGTATGGTGCCGGTGTCGGGGGTTTATCCCAGGTCCTATAATGTGCTTGAGCGTTTTGCACATGTGCAGAAAGATTCTCAGGCTGTGGCCGTTATCGGGCCTAAAGTTATTCTGAGTGAATTTCAGAAGCATTTTACAGGTAAGATGCTTGGTGCAGGTTTTTTATGGATCCCTACAGACGTTATACCTGCCACTTATACACTGGTAACACCTGACCGGAAAAAAGATGATATTGCCCTGATACAATATACTTCAGGGTCAACCAGTAACCCTAAAGGTGTGGTGCTTACGCATCGTAATCTGTCCCATAATATTGCGTTACAGGTTACGGCATTCAGCTTTACGCGGGCCGACCTTTGCGGGGTAAACTGGCTGCCTCTGACGCATGATATGGGGCTTATTGGTGGTGCCCTGATTATTCTGGCGGTCGGGGCTCAGTGTGTTTTACTCCCGCCGGAGAAGGTGCTCGAAAAACCTGTAAGGTGGCTCAGCGCAATCAGTAAGTATCAGGCCAGCATTTCAGGCGGACCGAACTTTATTTATGACGCCTGTATAAGCCGTATCTCAGCAGAGGAGGCCGCTGGTCTGTCTTTATCCCGCTGGCAGCTGGCCTCTAATGGTGCTGAATATATCTCGCGCAGCACGATGGATAAATTTGCACAGCATTTTGCTGCTGCCGGTTTTAAAAAGACTGCATTTTCGTCCTGCTATGGTCTGGCTGAAGCCACGCTGATGGCGACTGCGGGTGAGCGCGGGCAGGGTATTACATTCGGGTCTTTTTCGCGCAGCAATCTGTCGCTTGGTGTGGTTGCTCCCCCTCAAAATACGCTCGATGAACGGCTTATTGCGTCATGTGGCCGGGTGGCTGAGGCTGGCAGCGTGGCTATTACCCGCCCCGAAAGCGGTGAGATACTTCCGCCAGGGCAGGTGGGAGAAATTTGCCTGCATAGTCAGAGTGTCTCCCCTGGTTATGTTTCACAGTTTCCGGCCGGTGTCATAAATACCGGCAAAGGTGACAGGGGGCATTACCTGCAAACCGGAGACAGAGGATTTTTGTTCGAAGACCAGCTTTATGTTGTCGGGCGGTTTGATAACCGTATTGAGATCAGTCAGCAGGTTTTTGATGTGGAGGATATTATTTCAGCCCTTGGGCTGGCAGACCCTGACGTAACGCTTTCCAATACTATTGTATTTGATCAGATTGTGCATGGCGGTGACCAGGAGCTGTTTGTTATTGTCGAAAATACAGCTGATGATAATGACGCATTGCGCGCCAGAGCTGGTGCCCTGGCACAAATCATTTTCAGAACCTGGCGTGTCAATTTATGCACGGTTGCATTTGTCAGGAAAGGAAACCTGATGAAAACATCAAGCGGTAAAATCAGAATGCGTCTCTCGCAGGAGATGTTTCTCGATAAGAAATTTACGATCCTTTTCGAAAAGAAATTCGATAAAGCCTCGTTCAGGACAGTTTCTATCTTAAAAGAAGAAACAGCTTCTCATCATTAGTTATAAAAATATCTGGCAGAGGTGGCCCGGACTGATAACCGGGCCAGGTTTTCAATATGAACGAAAGATGCTGCCATGTTCAGGCCCGGCAGCATCTTTTTTTACTTCAGGGCATTTTATAAAAAGCGCACAGCTTATTGCCGTCAGGGTCACGCAGATAAGCGAGATACATGTCACCCATGGGGGAGTGACGCACACCCGGCGGGTCTTCAGCTGTCACCCCTCCGTGCTCAGTGCCGGCTTTGTGCCAGGCATCGACCTGTTCAGGGCTGGTCATGGCCAGGCCCAGGGTTTCACCATTGGCGCAGGTGGCAGGCTGGCCGTTAATCGGGGTGATCAGAATAATGCGCTGACCATTATGGATATACATCAGCCGGTCTGGCTTTTTTGACGTATCCATCACTTCAGCACCCTGAACGGCCATAATCGCATCATAGAAAATTTTTGTGCGGGCCAGGTCGTTACTGCCCAGAGCAATGTGACTGAACATATTCTTTTCCTTGTTGGCTATACGAGCCTGCTGCTCAGGGCACGTTATAAATGGCGCAGAGTTTGTTGCCATCCGGGTCGCGCAGGTAAGCGAGATACATGTCACCCATGGGGGTGTGTCGTATGCCAGGCGGGTTCTCAGCCGTAACACCACCATTTATCACCCCGGCCCTGTGCCAGGCGTCAACCTGGTCAGCACTGGTCATGCGCAGGCCAATTGTGCCGCCGTTAGCATAAGTGGCAGGCTGCCCGTTAATGGGGGTGGTAATGATCAGCATCTGGCCATCAAGGGCGTAGACAAGAATACCCGGTTTAGGAGCAGGCAAAGCCTGCGCGCCCTGTGCGGCCATGATCGCATCATAAAAAACTTTAGACCGGGGAATATCATTACTTCCCAGGGTAACATGACTAAACATGAGACCATCCTTTGATCAGCGATTGAAAGACCCGAACGCAGGGCATGCGGGTCAGTTTCTTTGCAGTCCGGCCATACGGGCAAATTTTGCCTGACGGCTGAAAAACAGTTTTTCGGTAATCCAGAACGCAACGCTCTGAATTTTGCTGTGCGGTGTCAGGCCAATGGTTTTAAACACCATGTTGGTGACACGCTTAAGGTGCTGCGGTTTATATGACTTCATGCTGCGTGCCATATAATTGGCAATGCAGCGTTTATGATCATAGGGCATATTTTCAGGCTCGTTCGTGGTGTGATAGGCCGATGCCAGCTCATCATCCTCACTTTCGGTAATCCGCCCCAGGGCAATGCGTGCGCGCTGCCATGTGCTGATGTTCTCCCGCCTGAGATAGCGGTGCATATGGTCATAAAACAGCTTGAAATGTCTGAACTCGTCTGCGGCAATCTGGCGGCACAGGGCTTTCAGGGCGGGTTCATCAGTGGCATCAGCCAGGGCTGAGTAAAAAGATGAGGTGCCGGTTTCCACCATGCAGCGGGCAATCAGCTCCCCGGTGCGTGAGCCACGGATAGAGGTATCGACCTCAAGGTTGATGTGATAAAAGTCGCGGTAACGCTGAAAGGCAGCCTGATAGTCCCATTCCGGGTCGGCCAGCATAGCCCAGCGGCCCAGCGCATCACCATGCTGAATTTCTTCAACAGCCCATTCATCAGCCGCCTGTTTAAAGTCCGGGTCATCAGAGAAGACGTTGTTGAGATAAATGGCATAATCGACACTGTTACGCTCTACAACCGAGGCAGCTTTTACCGCCTTGAGCAACTCAGGGTCAACTTTTGCGGGGTCAAACTGATCCCAGGGTAGCTGATCAATCTGCCAGTGTTTCATCTCTGTTGTGCCTCTTTGCGCTGACTATATCTGTCGGGGCTGCATGTGGTTTGTGCCGGCATACGCCCTTACCGGTCAGAATAGCCTGCCGGTTCCTGTCGTTAGCTCATAGCCTGTTTTTGATATGAAGTGCCAGAGCAGGATAATGCGTATTTTGAAGTCAGCTATGCACGCACCACAGATGCTCCGGCCGGTCATCTGTGGTTTTGTTGCTGTATCTTGTTTTTTTATCAGTCTTTTTTGCGTATGCCGACAGGGCCGGCAGATGGGTCAATTTTGTCCATATCAGGCAGCGGGCGCGGGCGGCGGTTTTCATCCAGGGCAACAAAGGTAAAGTCGCCTTCTGTGACCTTGCTTGTTTTGTGGGTGTGGCGTGCGCGGCGCCATGTCTGCACATGAATGGTCAGTGAGGTATGCCCCTCACGGGTGATCTCAGTATAAATGCTCACTTCATCCCCGACCGCTACAGGTTCGAGAAAGGTCAGTTTGTCAATGGCAACCGTTGTGGCACGACCATTGGAGCGAAAGGCTGCCACTGTGCCGGCGGCAAGATCCATCTGAGAGACAATCCACCCGCCAAAAATATCACCGGCAGGGTTAGTATTGCTGGGCATGGCAACCACGCGGATGGTGGGGATGCCAGCAGGAAGGGCGGGGGATGTTTCAGGCATAAGGACGAATGCTCCTGAGTGTGTGACGGCCATAACAGGGCAGCAGGGACAATGCTCTGACCAGACAGCCGCCTGAAATGACGCAGGGCAGGTGCATGACCTGCGGGATATACTGCCTTTTTGTAAAGGTCAGAGACGTTTTTTGTAAAGCTGGTTTGTTTTTGAAAACAGGAATGTTATCTGAAGGGCGTTTTGCTGCGCGTAGCCTGTGGCGGCCTTTGGTTTATACGACAAGCGGAAGAGTAATGATAACATGCACGCCTGAGCAGACTGCGGTCATAGCCCGCAGCCCGACCGAAAGTTTTAAGGTTGTGGCCGGTGCCGGGTGCGGCAAAACCAGTACGCTGGTCATGTTCAGCACGCAGTGGGCCCGCTACCGGGGGCTTTATCTGGCATTTAATGCCTCGATTGCGCGCGAGGCCAGGGGGCGTTTTGGCCGGCATGTTGAGGCCCGCACAGCCCATGCTTATGCATTTGCCGCGCTGAATATCGGCTCGCTTGAGCGCTCACGGCTCACAGGCCGTTACACGACCCGCCATGTGCGCCAGCTTGAAAAAGAGCTTGGTATTAAAGCTCCGCCTGGCAGTGCCGGCATTGCCCTGCAAACCCTGTCAGCCTTTCTGGTCTCGGCAGGTACAAAGCTGACACAGGCCCACTGCCCTGAGCAGGATATGGCCCGTAACCGTGATATCCGCACATTTGTGGCTGAGGCCTTTCGCTACATTATGCGTTATGAACGTCATGATTTTCCCATCACGCATGATGTGTATCTCAAACGTTTCGAGATGGAGGGGCAGATAACCGGCTATGATTACATCATGGTGGATGAGGCCCAGGATCTGAACCCGGTTTTATTTTCTATTCTCGAAAAATCAGGTCTGCCGGTGGTAGCGGCGGGTGACCCGCACCAGTCTATTTTTGCGTTTCGTGGCGCGGTAGATGCCATGTCGGCCCTGCATGTGCCAGCTTTGCCCCTCAGCCGCAGCTGGCGCTTTGGTGAGCCCGTGGCGCAGCTCGCGTCGCGCGTGCTGTCCTGCCACTCTGTGCCGCCGCGTTACCCGCTGCATGGTAACCCGGCCGTTAAAAGTGCCATTCATCTTTATCAGGGTAAAATCCGCCCCTCGCACGAGACACTGGTGATGGCCCGCACCAATATCAGGTTGTTTGAGAGCCTGGCCCTGATTGACCGCCCGTTTCATGTTCTGGGAGGCATACAGGATATGGTGCAGGATATTCGGGCAGCTTTATCGCTGTATCGTCAGAGTATCGGTGCACCGCCATCGCAGGCCGGGCAGGGGCGTTTGCCATTTTCATCATGGGCTGAACTGCTCGCCGCGCGTGAGGGTGACACGGCCGACCCCATGGCCCGCAAGCTGGTCACGATTATTGAAAAGCATGGCAGCGACCTTGATACAAAAATCGGGGTTATTCAGTCTCTGCACCGTGATGACCCTGAAGAGGTCAGCCTGATCTGCTCAACGGCGCATAAGGCAAAAGGGCGCGAGTTTGAGACAGTGATGATGCTGGATGACTTCCTCTCTCCGGCAGAGTGGGCACAGCGGCGTGAGAAGCTGCTTGCCCGCCGGTTTAAGCTGGAGGAGGAGACAACCGGCTCAGCCCGTGCCCGCGCCCGCAAAGCGCGCGATCTGACCCGCCGGATGGAAGAGTGTGACCAGGAGATTAACCTGCTTTACGTGGCCTGCACCCGTGCGCGTCAGACCCTTTACCTGCCGGAGGCGCTTTATACCTTCTGGCGGGCAAACAGCTGAGAGTGAGCAGAGTTTGCCGCGTCTGCACAGGCCGGGTTGGGTAATGTCATACTAAAATATATGAAAATATGCGTATTACTCACATATTTTAGTAACATTCTCAGTCAGGAAAGATCCTCCTCCCGGCTGTTAGCGCCGGATGAGGAAGTAGTTCATCGTCATATCAATATCAAAATGGTTGCCCTTCATGTCAGGCGGTACCGGAGGGAGCTGCGCCCCGCGGAACATTCCTGTCGTGGCAGCATCAAGATAGTATGAACCCGACGAGCTGGTCTGGTACACCGCGCGCACCCGGCCTGTTCTGTCCAGGATAACATGCACGGAGGAGGGGCCTTCTTCACCATTGCTGGCGGCCTCAGGCGGGTAGTATTTGTGGCGTTCGATCCAGGAGCTTATCTGCTCAGCATAATCATCGCTGACCCCTTTGATCGAGGCGCGTGAGGCATATTGTCCGCTGAGCTGCCCATGGTCCACCATTGGCCCGATAGAAAGGTCGATAGGCCCGCGTGACCCGCCCGGCCGCCCCGTGGTTCTGCGCCTTGGTGCAGGGGCTTCATCAAACGAGAGGTCTTTCGGGTTCGCAAAGGGTGATTTCTGCTGGTGGTGTGTGGGGCGTCTGTGTGATGGCGAGGCAGATGGCGTTTTGCCTGTTGCTTTAGGTGTTTTGCCGGCCGGCGTAAAAGCAGGCCTTACCGGCTGCTTTTCTTCCGGAGTGGGCTGAGGCAGGCCGTCATCAGAAGGGGGCAGGGGCGGGGTTGAAGGTGTTTCAGGTTGTGTGACAGCCGGAGCAGGAGGGGCAGCATCAGGCTCTGGTTCAGCTGTGCCGGCAGTGCTGGCGGTTTTTCCGTTATTGCCGCTGCCCATGTCAGGCGAGGGTTCACCGGTCATGCCCGAGCTGCCCTGAGGTTTGCTGAACACCATTTCAACGGAGGGCTGATCAATGCCCTCTTTGCTGCCGGAGTGGTTATGGTGTGCGCTTTTCCATAGCAGGGCCGTGAACAGAACAACATGAGCGATGAGTGAGGCAGTCAGTACAGGGCCCAGGGTGGTGTCGGCATAGCGCTCTTTGCGCATAAGCCCGGTAATAACCCCAGGCACCTGTACATTGGCAGGGCGTGGCAAAGCCGTGCCTGTTGTGTGCAGGCCTTCACGTGTTGCAAAATCGGTAAATGCCGCATCGGCGAGGGTTGAAGACGCAGCTCTGCCTGTGTTCAGGCGCGGCTCGCGCTGCTCCTGGTCTGATGACGGACCTCTGAGTGTAGAGTTCATGAAGCGCCTGGTCTCTCCTCAGCGGGGGTAACGTCTTTCATACGATAAGTCTCCCCCTGACGCCAGCGCCAGCCATCTGCTGGTGTATGATAACAGATAATCATAAAAACTATTGTACTGAATATAGCAGTCACGGTGCAGGCCGGCCAGAACATCCGCATCTGTTCAGCCTGCGCCCTGATAAAGAACATAGCCTGAAGAGTGGCAGAAACAATGGTCAGCCATGAGAGGGTTAAAACCCGGCCCTGCCATGCAACGGGGGTGCCGGCAGCAGGACCATATGGCTCTGGCCTGAAGCAGCAGGCTTTTTGTGTTGTTGCCATTGCCTGTTCTCTTTGTGCCAGAGAAAACAAAAAACACCTGCCGTGTTCAGCAGGGGGTGAGCGTTTACTATACCTGTGCGGCCAGTGGCTGTGCAATGCAAACCCGTTGCGCAGATCATGAAAATTATACCGGGCTCATCGTGCGCGATGAGAAAGCAATACCTGCAGGGGGTACGATTCGGCTTTTTTAAACGTGCCGCTCTGCCTTGCCGGCTGTCAGGAAGGGCTGGTGTATGAAAATATTAAAATACAGACATTTTTCATATACCTTATAGTGGATTGTGGCGGAATATGGCCCGACTTAAAATGATTTTATGAATATTTTCTAAAAGTAACGTTTTTATAATATTACATAATATGAATGAATTTAATTAATATCTTAATGTAATTTTTAAGAATAATATGGCACTTTCTTTATAATTTTGTGGCGAAAAAGTGTCTTTTTTGCCGCAACAATAAGTATACCCTTCACATATTTGCCTCATATTACTAATCTGTATTTTTTTTAATTTGCCCGTAATTTTTTTCGGCATATGTGATAGCACTTCACAATTACGTTTTTGCTCTTGAATTTGCGCTGCACCGAGTAATTTCGCATGAAAGGAACCGCATGAATGCCATTGTTGTAACGGCGCTTAAGCGACCTTATACTTTTGTTGTTCTGTCTATACTTATTCTGGCCTTTGGTATTTTATCCCTGCTTAAGGCCCCGACAGACGTTTTCCCCAATATCCGTATTCCCGTTGTGTCGGTTGTATGGACCTATGGCGGGATGCTGCCAGAGGAATTTGCCGGCCGTATTACCTATAACTACGAGCTGAATGTTACCTCAACTGTTGAGGGCATTGAGCACATGGAGAGTAATACGTACTACGGCCGTAGCATTGTTAATATCTACTTCCAGCCCGGAACAGATATTGGGGAAGCAGAAGCTGAGGTGACCGCCATCTCGCAGACTGTGATCAAGCAGCTGCCAGAAAATATTCCTGCCCCGATGGTGATGAAGCTTGAGGCCTCTTCAGTGCCTGTTCTTGCGCTTCAGGTTACCTCACAGAAGCAGACCCCTTCTGATCTGTTTAAAATTGCCATGACACGTATCCGTCCTATTCTTGTGACGGTGCCTGGTGCGGTTCTGCCTCAGGCTTACGGTGGTATGGACAGCTTCATCATGGTTGCGCTGAACCAGAAACAGCTTCAGGCGCATCATCTGTCAGCCATGGATGTGCAGAACGCTCTGCGTTCGCAGAACATCGTGCTGCCGGCCGGTGACCAGAAAATTCACAGAACTGACTGGATGGTGCAGACCAACGCGACACCGCGCTCAATGAAAGAGCTGGGTGATATTCCGGTTAAGCGTGTTGGTAATGCTGTTATCTACGTTCATGACGTGGCTAACGTGTATCGTGGTGGCCACCCGCAGACCAACCTGGTGCTTGTCCAGGGGCGTCAGGGTGTTGAAATTGTTGTCATGAAAAGTGGTGATGCTTCAACACTTGATGTTGTGGCACAGACCAAAGCCCTTCTTCCCCGTATTGAGAAAATTGTTCCGCCTGACGTGCACATTTCTGTGCTGAGTGATGCTTCAGTCTTCGTGAAAGAAGCGATTACAGACGTTGTGCGTGAGATGGTGACAGCCGCGATCCTCACAGGTCTTGTCGTGTTGCTGTTTCTTGGGTCATGGCGTTCAACAGTTATTATTGCAACGTCGATCCCGCTGGCTATTCTCAGTGCGATTATCTGCCTGCTTCTGTCAGGTCAGACTATCAACGTGATGACACTGGGTGGTCTTGCTCTGGCCGTTGGTATTCTCGTCGATGATGCGACCGTGATGATTGAAAACATCGACACGCATCTTGAAGAAGGAAAAGACCTCGAGCCTGCCATTATTGATGCTGCAAACCAGATCGTTATTCCAACCCTGGTTTCAACTCTGTGTATCTGTATTGTGTGGACCCCGCTCTTCCGTCTGAGTGGTGTTGCCGGCTGGCTGTTCATGCCAATGGCTGAAGCCATTGTGTATGCGATGCTTGCCTCGTTCATTCTGTCACGAACCCTCGTGCCGACAATGGCCAAATATCTGCTCGCCGGTCAGGTACATCCCGGTGCACATGGTGATGAGCATCAGGCACTGCCTAAAGGGTTCTTTGGTAAGTTTCAGAACAAATTTGAGCATGCGTTCCATGTGTTCCGTCTGGCTTACGGGCGTTTCCTTGAGCGTATTCTCGTGCGTCGTAAACTGTTTGTGTCGTGCTTCCTGGGGGCTTCGGTTCTGTCTCTGGGGCTGTTTCTTATTGCCGGTCAGGACTTCTTCCCTGAAGTCAAGTCTGGCACGATTCAGATGCACATGCGTGCCCCTCTTGGCACACGTATCGAAACAACAGGGCGTATCGTCTCTCTGGTTGATAACCGTATCGATGCTCTGCTGCCTGGCAAAGTGTCTGGCATTATCAATAACTGTGGTCTGCCCGAAGGGCCGCATAACCAGGCCTTTATTCCGACACCAACTATCGGAACCCAGGACTGTGACCTGACGATTTCTCTTAAAGACGGCGAATCTCCGGTATGGGATTATCGTGCTCTGCTGCGTGACAAACTTTCTGCTAACTTTCCGGGCAGTGTTTTCACCTTCCAGCCTGCTGACCTGACCGAGAAAATCCTGAACTTCGGTTCACCAGCTCCGATTGATATCCAGGTATCAGGACCAGAGCTGAGAGCAAACTATGACTATGCCCGTATTCTGGTCAATAAACTCCGCGGTGTGCCAGGGGCTGCTGATGTTGTTATTCAGCAAACCATGAAAACACCAACGCTGTTTGTTAAGGGCAACCGTACTTTCAGTCAGGCTACCGGCATGACTGAAGCTGATATTGCTAACAACCAGCTGATGACCCTTTCAGGCAGTCAGACGGTTGATCCGCAATACTGGCTCGATCCTAAAACCGGCATTACCTTCCCGCTCAACGTCTATGTCTCTCAGGACCAGCTGACTCATTATAATGACCTGCTGACTATTCCGGTTGATAAAGGCGATGGTGACCCGGGCGGTAAAGATATGCAGCTTCTGGGTGCTATCAGTGATGTGTCAGCAATTGGCACGCCAGGGCAGGTATCTCACTTTAACTCCATGCCTGACATTGACATTTATGTCTCTGCTGAGGGCACAGATCTGGGTTCAGTTCTGGCCGGCGTTAATAAGGTTATTGCTCAGACGAAAGGTGATGTGCCCCGCAGTGCCGTGGTTGACATTCATGGTCAGGCCACAACCATGCACGGGGCATATAACGAGCTGATCTTCGGTCTGATTGTGTCGGTTGTGCTGATCTACATGCTGATCGTGGTGAACTTCCAGTCATGGGTTGATCCGTTCATTATCATCTCCGCACTGCCAGGTGCTCTTGCCGGTATCGCCTGGAGCCTCTTCCTGACACAGACGCGCCTTTCAGTGCCTGCACTGACCGGGGCTATTATGTGCATGGGAACGGCAACAGCGAACTCCATTCTGGTGGTTGCCTTTGCAAAGGAACGGTTTGCTATTCATGGCAGAGCGATCACAGCTGCGGCTGAAGCCGGCTTTGGTCGTATCCGTCCGGTTATCATGACAGCGTCTGCCATGATTATCGGTATGGTGCCTATGGCAACCAGTAACTCGCAGAATGCACCACTGGGTAAAGCTGTTATCGGCGGGCTGATTGTTGCAACGATCTCCACCCTGCTGTTCGTACCCTGCGTTTACGCCATTTTTCACAAAAACTCTGATACGCCACACGGTCATGAGACTGGTGAGGCTTCCGAAAACGGGAAGGAGGCTGTCTGATGCCCGCTTTCACAAAAACACAGCTTTTCGCTGGCTCCGTGTTCTGTGCATTTCTTGTCTATGGTGGCTACCTGGTGGCGCATCGTATGCACAACCAGCACGAACTTGATGTGGCTGCAACGACAGCAAACATTCCTGATGTTGCTGTGGTTAAGCCCAAACCGGCCCCTGATACGGTCTCTCTGACCCTGCCTGGTAATATTAATGCCTGGTATCAGGCACCGATGATTGCCCAGGTCTCCGGTTATGTAAAAATGTGGTATAAGGACTATGGTTCGACGGTAAAGGCTGGCGATATTCTGGCCGAAATCAACGCACCAAGTCTTGATGCCCAGTACGCGCAGGCCAAAGCTGACCTGCAGGTGCAGATGGCCAAATATAACCTGGCTGAAGTGACAGCAACCCGCTGGCGGAACATGGGTAAGTCTCAGGCTGTTTCAGGGCAGTCAGTCACGGTGCAGAATGCTAACGAGCGGGCGGCACAGTCTGCTCTGGCAGCGGCACAGTCAAACGTTGACCACTTTGCTGCACTTGAGAAGTTTAAGACCATTGTTGCACCATTTGATGGTGTCGTAACGGCGCGTAACGTCAACGTGGGTGACTATGTTGGCGCGGGCAGCGGCATTGGTGATAATGGCGGTGCAAGCGAACTCTTTACGGTGGCTGATACGCACGAGATGCGTCTGTTCGTATCTGTGCCTGAGGTGTTCTCTTACATGCTCAAGCCTGGCCTGACCGCACAAGTGACAGTGCCGCAGTATCCTAATCAGGTGTTTACGGCAAAGTTCCTGACTATTGCTAAAGGTTATGACCCCAACACCCGTACTGCCGTAACGGAGTTCACGATTGATAATAATGACCAGAAGCTCTGGCCCGGGTCATTTGCTACTGTTGCGCTGACAGCACCGTCAGAGCCCGGGGTTTATACGATCCCGACAGGGGCACTGGTGTTCCAGGAAAACGGAATGCAGGTTGCTATTGTTGATGCGCAGGATATTGCACACTTCAGAAACATTAAAGTCGGACGTATGTCTGACTCCTACACTGAGGTTGACGGAGGGCTGCAGCCAGGTGATCAGGTGATTGATAACCCGCCGGCTGACCTGCTCGAAGGCCAGAAGGTACATCTGAGTGTGCCTGAAAAAGGCTACCTGACAACAGGTGGCAATGCTAAGGCCGAAGCCAGTGCGGGAGATGATGACGAATGAGCTTATCTTCTTTACGTCGTAACAAAAAACGTGCCGCCCTGAGAGGGGTGGCACTATCCTCAGCACTGATGCTGGGGGCCTGTAACCTGGCCCCCACGTATAAAGACCCTAAATTTGTTGTTCCTGCCGCATGGCGCGGGCAGGGGCTGTTTCATGTCGCGCAGCCACAGGACAGCGCTCTGCGTTCTGACTGGTGGGCGTTGTTTAACGATCCCACGCTTAACACGCTGGAAACACAGGCCCAGACCAGTAACGGTGACCTGCAGGCTGCGGCTGAACGGTTTGCCCAGGCCCGTACCATCGTGATGGAAGCGCGCTCTGACCTGCTGCCGCATTTTGGTCTTTCTTTTGGTGGCAGTGATAATAAAAGCTCTGCTGACAGGCTGTTTCGTTATAAGGGGCCGATCACAGCGACTGATGAGTTCTATGGGGGTATTGCGAGCTGGGAGCCTGATCTCTGGTCTTCTATTCGTAACCGTGTCCGCTCACAGAAATACTATGCACAGCAGCTTGCTGCACAATATGCTTCTGCCCGGTTAAGCCTTCAGGCTGACCTCGCAACAGATTATTTTGCACTGCGCGGCCTTGATGCACAGAATGCCATCTACACACAGTCGATTGCATTTTATAAGCAGGCGCTGAAGATGACCGAGGTGCGTCTGCAAAATCAGAACGCCACTGGTATTGATGTTGCCCGTGCTCAAAATCAGCTTTACATGACAGAAGCACATCAGCTTGATGTGCAGGCACAGCGCGATGTGATGGAGCATGCGATTGCTGTGCTGGTGAATGTTTCACCCTCAGCATTCCATATCGTGCCGGTTGACCAGCTGAGCGATGCAGAGCCGGTTATTCCCACAGGTCTGCCTTCAGAAATTCTGCAGCGTCGTCCTGACGTGGCAGCCTCTGAGCGTGAAATGGCTCAGGCCAATGCCATGATTGGTATTGCCCGTGCAGCGTTCTACCCGCATGTGTCGTTTAACGCGCAGGGTGGTTTTGACGCGAACGGTTTTGACCTTGCTAAACTTGCCAACAGTTTCTGGACCTATGGTGCCTCGGTCACCATGCCGATCTTTGAGGGCGGGCTGCGCCGTGCGCAGCTGCAGCGCACCTGGTCGAGCTACCGTGAAACGCGTGATAACTACCGTATGACCGTTCTGAACGCCTTTAAGGATGTTGAAAACGGTATGTCAGTAACAGCACGTCTGCGCAGTGAAAATGACCGCCTGAAAAAGGCTGTGCAGGCTGCGATGCAGACACAGAAACTGACAATGGTGCTGTATAAAGGTGGCGCTGATAACTACCTTGAGGCTCTTATTGCGCAGGTCAGCACGCTTGATGCCCGTATCAATCAGGCGCAGGTACAAAGCCAGGCTTTACAGTCTACTGTCAGGCTGGTGCGTGCACTGGGTGGTGGCTGGCAGGATAAGATGCTGCCAACACCAGATCAGACTATGACGTTTGATGTGCTGCAATATGATAATCTGCATCATCCTGCAGCAGCAGGCGGCATTACGACAGTGAAGCCTGAGAACTTTGAAAATCTTACGGGTCAGACGAAATAAAGATAAGAAAAATCTTTCGTATATGACTTAACCGGCGGCCATTATCTGTTTGTTCAGGTAGTGGCCGTTTTTTTTATTTCATGACAAAAAATTTTAGCTGATATGAGCTTTTGGGCGCTGATCGGCACAGGCTGTGTAGTGGCCTCAGACAGCAGCTCGCAGCAATAGCGTAAAGCTGCTTTAATTATACCGTCTCATTGCTTCTGTTTTTCTTATAGTGATGATATAATTTTCCTTATACCTTTAGTATAAATAAATATTATATTAAGTATAAGATGATTTTCAAAAAACTATTAAAATACAAAACAAAAAATTAATGTTTTGGAATCGAAATATATTATTCACAACGCGCCGCTTTACGCTAAGGTTAGTATCGAGATCGAAACGACATGATGCGGCCTGACATAGCATTTTTTTAAAGTGCTCATGTGTGGCATTACAAAATGCAGGAAGAGTATGAAAAAGAACGTGATAAACACCGAACTTTTCTCTTCGTTTAATCAGTCACCTCTGCGCCTGCCATCATAACTTTTTGCATTTTCTGGTATTATTTTCCCAAGGGGTCTGGATATGCGTATCCAGGAGCAGATCAGGACAATAAGCG
>NZ_JOPI01000031.1:0-7189 GCF_002153695.1 Acetobacter sp. DsW_059 | reverse complement strand
TTAAATTAATTCATCTATACTCATATATAAAATAATGATTTACTATATATGTTTATAAAATAATATTTTCTCTATATTTTTTTAATAAAAACTATTATTATTTTACGTGCGTCGAATGAGCGACGACGTGCTGTACCGGTGCTGCTTTAACAGCTGGAACAGAGCAGGTTGTCAGATGCGGGTAAGCAAAAAGAACAACTGCAAGCTTAGCAATGGTAGATTTTTTCATATTCTGGACCTCCTTTCTTAACTAAACAGCCTCGAGACTATAAATTAACTTATAGTTATAAATTAAATTAAAATCAATACATTTATAAGATTGTTTTTTGTTTTGTTAAAACAAACGATATCCATATCAAAGGGATGATGAGGATATCGTTTTTAAAAAAATAATATTTTTACAATAAAGATCAGAATGTAATTCCTGATCTTACGCCAAATGTATTGCCGGTATTGGTTCCAATATAGTTTCCGGCTCTGTTTGTTACATCAGCATGAGTGTAGTTGACCATAATTCGTGCAAAATTAAGCAGATACCAGTTCACACCAACTGTAGCAGTCCAGGCACGTGCACCAGTTGGAATGTTGGAGGAATCGGCCCAGTCCCATCTTGCGGCAAGTTCCCATGCTCCCCAGCCACCTTCGGTGACGGGACGCAGTACACGAGGTGAGGACCATACGCCTGTTCGTGCAAAATAGTTTGGAGTTTCACCGGTGAGGAACAGGCCTGTTTGCAGACTTAAAGCCTGAATTGTACCTGAACCGCCGAGTTTGTCTGTATAGGACGAAGCTACAGGAAGTGTATTACGAAACTGCAGATGTCGTGCGCCATATTCAATAAGAGCCCAGCCGGTTTTATAAATACCAAACAGTTCCAGGCCGCCGGCAAAAGAATTGGAAATTGGAGTCGTGGGGCCAAACTGCATTGCAAATGCGTCGTTAGTGCGGGCGAGAAGGCGCACTGACTGTGAGAAGTTTGCTGCGGGTTTGACATCTTCATAGAAACCCCAGATGCCAAGATGAATCAGAGCATTATTGTTGCGCCATGGAATATAGTGAGAACGTACTTCATAGGTCATATCATCACGAATATTGTTGGTCGCATTGGAGGAATTGACGTTATTGCCGGCTATCTGTGCCGCTACGTGCCAGTTTTTACCAATGGTTTTGAACATGCCCCCCATGCCGTACCATCCACGCACAGGCAACAGAGTGGTCGCGACCAGGTCACGATCAAGAAAGACGGTCTGTGCTGAGCCTGTGGTACCATCAAAGCTTCGTTCGTTAAAAATATTTCCCAGTGCAAGGTCCAGGGTTTTTTTCTGAACCTTTTGGCTCCACATCATAAAAGCACTCATGAGCTCTGGTTTGTTATCAGAGAAGTCGGCTTCAAAAACCCATGAAAGCTGCCTTGCGTGACCTTCAACACCCAGACGGGCTGCGCGCATCAGTGTACGAGAGACATTGAGGCTGCTGTAACGGCTGCCAAATGAGCCGCCGTAATCGGCGAGAATACGGCCGCGCACCCTAAAGGAATAGGCGTTATCGGGCGTTGTAAAGGTGGGCAGACCCTGCCCCCATTTCAGTACAAGCCCGCCGACAGACGTGGTGCTGCCACTTGAAGGAATTTGTGATGTCACACCCATAACAGGTGATGCATTGTTTGGGATGCTCGAAACAGCTGCATAAGAACCGGGGGCTGCAGCCTTCAGAGGGTATACCGGAGTGGTAGTCTGAATTCCAGGAGAGGTATCTCCGGCAAATTTTACGGGCTCAACTGGTCCTGAAGTAACATGTGCATGCGCGGTATGAGATGCAGCAGGCAGTGAGGTCACCTTAACAGTTTTTGTATCTGATTTTTTCTCAACCTTTGAGAGGCGCGTTTGCAGCTCGTGAATCTGCTGTGACTGCATTTTCATCTGTTGTGACTGCATTTTTACAATACGCATCAGTTCCTGCACTTCAGGGTTACCTGATGCAGCCTGTGCATAATGCGGCAGCATAAGAGAGCCGACGATTCCTGCTCCTGTAATGAGCGGCCGGCATTTCAGAGAAAAAGGCTGTGAATTATCTGTGGTACAGCGAATTCTGGTCATGATGAACTCGACTGTGAATGAGAGTAGGGGCGGGCGAGAAGTGAGGCCAGTAATCCGCTGCATGCTGCCAGAGTTAACCACAGTCCTGGCATGGCGCGGTTGCCGGTCGCGTGAATGAGAGAGGTGCAGATGAAAGGTGTAAAGCCTCCAACGCAGGTTGCCAGGCTGTAAGCCAGAGAAAATCCTGTAGTGCGGATGCGCGGAGGGACAATTTCTGTCAGGTAAACAACTGCGGCACCGTTATACATGCTGTAAATGACAGCAAGCCACAGCTCCACGCCAAGTAGTTTGAAAAAAGAAGGATCAGATACGAGCCAGGTCATAGCAGGGTAGGCAGTGACTATTCCGCTCACTGTAGCGATTAATAAGAGTTTTTTTCGGCCGATACGGTCAGATAAAGCACCAAAAACCGGAAGAAGAATGAGGTTAGTCATGCCAACACACAGCGTAACAACCAGGCTGTCATGAGCGGTTAAATGCAAAACTGCTGTGCCAAAAGAAGGCGTATAGGCAGTGATAATGTAAAACGAAGTTGTGGTCATCAGAACCATAAGAATGCCAACGGCAATGATGCGCCATTCACGTGACAGCGTTTGTAGTATTTCGGCAAAATGTGGGTGTGAATGTGCAGAAGAGAAAGCTTCTGTTTCCTGCAGGTTCCGGCGGAGAAGGAAAAGAACCGGAACAATAAGACACCCGATAAGAAAGGGGATGCGCCATCCCCATGAGAGGAGTTCTTCGTGAGACATAAGGTGTGTCATGCCAACACCAAGTGCAGCGGCTGCCATAACAGCAAGCTGCTGTGATGCTGACTGAAAAGAGACAATAAAGCCTTTATTATGCGGTCCCGCGATTTCAGATAAATAAACTGAGGTGGAGCCAAGCTCAACACCTGCAGAAAATCCCTGAATCAGTCGCCCGGCAAGAATCAGCAGTGGTGCTGCAAAACCAATGGCAGCATATCCTGGTGTTATAGTGACGATAAGTGTACCGATTGCCATAAGGCCAAGTGTAACGATAAGCCCCTTTTTACGTCCGATACGATCAACATATGAACCCAGGATTAAAGCACCCAGCGGGCGCATCAGAAAGCCTGCTCCGAATGTAGCCAGCGCCAGCATCAGTTTTGCTGTCGGGTCAGATGAAGGAAAGAAAGTTTTTCCTATCGCTGCGGCATAAAAGCCGAAAACCATAAAGTCGTACATTTCAAGGACGTTGCCGCTGGCAACCTGCATAACGGCTTTGGCACGACTTTTAGGCTGAGCACTAACAGTTTGTAAGACTTCAGAAGTCTCCGGCGCAGAGGCGAGTGGCGGGGCAAAGTTGGTACCGGTGTGGGGCATGATTTATATCTTTTTTATTTTATTGAGAGCCAGCATCGGTGATGCACACGTCTTTATCTTTGAGCATATGAAGATAGACCGGAATAAAGCAATTATTTTTTATGCTTAATTATCTAACCAGATTGTTATGAAGTGCCTGCAGTCTTTATAAAAAAGGCCCGAAGAAAACTTCGGGCCTTTTCGTTAGTGCGTAGTGTTAATAAGGAGAGATGGTCAGGCAGCAAGAGAATTATTTTTGAGCAGCTGGGCTACCATGGCATCTGAATGGCTGCCTGTGAGCTGGCCAATAGTATCACCGCCAATGTTAGCCGGTGTGCCGTTTGCACCATTGAGTGTCATGAGGCCATTTGAGTTTGCCTTGGTTGTCAGTGTGACACCAAGGTCAGAGGCAAGTGTAACCGGCGTATGAAATTTAACAAAATCTTTGAAGACGTCACCAACAGTTTTCATCTGATCAATGAAGGTGCCATCGGTCCAGCCAGCGACAGTCTTACGAAGGGCTTCATTGTCAGATTCAGAGCCAACCTGAATAACCTTGCCATAATGGTTGAGGCTGGATGATGCGCCTTCGTCTTTCCAGGAGACATAAGAGGCTCCCCCATTCGTGTCACTGGCATAACTTGCAATCGGGTCACCGTAGGCCATGATGCTGAGGAAGTTAGAGCCATCACCTTTTGCTGTGGATGATGAGGGAATACCGGTTGCAGAAAAGGCTATGCCGCCCAGGCCTGTCTGCTGCGCTACGTAAGAGGCCTCAATGCCCCCCAGAGAGTGGCCTGTGACGAAAATATTGTTCGTGTCTATGCCACGGGCTTCAGCTTCCTGAACAACCTTGTTCGCCCACTTCAGAGCACTTTTCTGCGCTCCAGACACATCCTGATTAAAAATCTGAGCATTTGAAGCCATGCCGGCAACACCTGCCACGGGATTGATACTCATATTATCACCGCCGCTGGTGCTCTGATATGAGATGATAACCTGATTATCACCGGTCAGCCACACGCGTGAAGACATGCCTGTTGCGTCATCAACTGTATAGAGCTGCTTGCCATTAACGAGGAAAGGGGTAAGCCCCTTGGGGGTGCCGTCAATTGTAAATTCTGCGTTGGCAGCATTGAGGAGCTGTGACACTGTTGGTGTTTTGCTAAGATCCTGATCAACTGGTGCTTTAATGGCAACCTGATCGTTAAGATAGTTCAAATTAGAATAGGTTGTGCCTGCAAGCTTACTTTTCTCTATAGATGCAAGAAAACTAAAGACCTTGTTAACGCGACTATTGTTAAGTTTATTTTGCGCGTCTGTCACACCACCAGCGGTGTAATCTACTATTTTTGAGAATAACTCGCTGTTCTTAGGTAAAATCTTATTCAGGGCAGATACAGGTGACTTTGTTGCATCTTTAATGTCTAAGGCGATGTGATAAGCTTTGTTAATATCTTTTACTACCGGGATATCAGAAATTCTCTCTTTTGTATCAGAGATCTTATTTTCTATTGCGTCAGAAATTTTCTTTTTTGTATCAGATATCCCATTTTCTATTGCGTCAGAAATTCCCTTTTTTGTATCGGATATCTTATTTTCTATTGCGTCAGAAATTCCCTTTTTTGTATCGGATATCTTATTTTCTATTGCATCAGAAATTCCCTTTTTTGTGTCAGATACCTCATTCTCTATTTTGCTACCAATGTCTTTGAGTTTTGAAACTCCTGAAAGTTTATCTTCTAAATTACCGACAAAACCTGATGTTTTGTTTTCAGTTTCATGGATTTTATCCGTGGCATTTTTTACCGCATCGGTCGCAGAGTGTCTGAGAGATGAAAAAAAAGACATGTTAATATAGTGTCCTTATAAGATCGTCTCTGAAAGAAATAGATGTTTTCTTAACTTTCAGAATCTTATTCATGAATTAATCTTAACTAAAGTTAATATATTTTAGTTAATGATTAACTTCAATTCATTTTTTATGTGTGACTATATTGGGGGCACTTAGGTGCTACGTTTAAAAAGCAGAGGATTTTATTTTAATTTACTCTTTTAAAAAAAGACCATTCATGAGTAACAGTCTGATATCGTGATATAAATGTAAGGAGAATATTTTTCTGGCTCAGCCAGCGGTTCAGGCATTTTTCATGCCAGAATCATCTGATAAATTCAGAGCATCAAATGTCTGCAGTACTATTATTTTTTATGGGAAAATGGTGGAGAGGGTTGGATTCGAACCAACGTAGGCGTACGCCAGCGGATTTACAGTCCGCCCCCTTTAGCCACTCGGGCACCTCTCCGTATCGGTGAGCACAGACCTATAGCGATGAGCCTGTCTTGTCAACGGGCTAAGCAGCAGGTTTTTATGCTTTTAGTATAAAATATTCTATACGGCAGTCTGCCAGGGCACATTATGGGTATGAGTGCCCCAGAAGCATCTTCAGATAAAAGAAAAAGGAGCCGGTTTTTTGAGTAAGCATAAAGCAGGTAAACGTCATACATTGCGCTCTCTGGCCAGGCTTGAGACACCAATTGTTGCGTTAACTGCGTATACTACGCCTATGGCCCGGTTAATGGACCCTCATTGTGATTTGCTGCTTGTCGGTGATTCTCTGGGAATGGTTGTTTACGGAATGCCGTCCACGCTGGGTGTTACGACAGAAATGATGATTGCCCATGGTCAGGCTGTCATCAGAGGGAGTAGTCGGGCTTGTGTCGCTGTCGATTTACCTTTCGGAAGCTACCAGAAGAGCCCGCAGCAGGCGTTTGAGACCGCTGCCAGAGTGATGGCGCAGACCGAAGCCGGATGCGTTAAACTCGAGGGCGGAGAAGAAATGGCTGAGACAATTTATTTCCTTACTCAGCGAGGGGTTCCTGTTATTGGCCATATTGGCCTTAAGCCTCAGGCTGTTCATACGCATGGCGGTTTCAGAACAGTAGGACGGGGCAGTGAGGCTGACCAGATTATAAAAGATGCAGATGCTGTTGTGGCTGCCGGCGCCGGCGCTGTCGTTATCGAGAGCACGGTTGAACCGCTGGCCCGTGCGTTAAGTGACCGCCTGCCTGTGCCAACTATAGGTATCGGGGCATCGCCTGCCTGCGGAGGGCAAATTCTGGTGGGTGAGGATATGCTGGGCTTGTTTACTGATTTCACTCCGCGCTTTGTAAGACAGTTTGGTACGCTTGCTGCCGATATTGATAAAGCAGTTGCTGCTTATGCTGAGGCAGTCAGAACACGCCAGTTTCCCGGGCCGGAGAATTATGTCAGTGCGTCAGGAATAAAAACTGAAGGCGCATAAATTCGGCATGTCAGGCAGGCGCTTCTCACCACGTCAATGAGAGTCTGAGTGGCGGGCGGGGCTTGTTCCTGACGAAGACATTATGCATTCTGCAATAAGAATAATGAAATGAACGATTTTTCTTTAGGGTGAAGAATGCAAAAAAGCACGTTTTACAATGTCGTCAGGTTTGTGCTTTTGGTGATAGGTGTTTTTTTCCTTTTTTACCTGATTATTCTTCCTCTGATTGATGCAATTTCGCCGCATGAATATGGCGTTGCCAGGGTCTCTCTGGGAATTTTTGTACTGGCCTTTTTATTTTTAGTTTCAGTTGCCATGGCTGTCGAAAGCACGAAGGCTTTCTATTCTATCGGCGCTGAAAAAAACAGGCAGGTAAAAATATTTCTTATAAAAATAAAAAAATTCAAAGATAAAAGCCTCGGGGTTGATGCTCCGGGCGCTCTGATCTCTATGATTTTGTCATATATAT
>NZ_JOPI01000030.1:0-18201 GCF_002153695.1 Acetobacter sp. DsW_059 | reverse complement strand
ATCGGTAAGCCTGTGAATCACAATCTCTCGCTCAGTTCAATAAATTAATAGGTCCTGAGCCTAGATGTAATGCTGAGTAGGTAGCTGGTACCGCATCCAGATGTCCTTGCCGAACTCATTGGACTTGTCCTTGTGACCGGCAACGGTGATGCGGGTTGGTGGATATGCCAGCAATTCTCTGGGTACCGACATGGCGGATATAGCACTGTTTGTCTTCGGCATAGAACGCTTCGAAACCCTCGCGTCCAAGCGCCAGGTTGAGTGCCTTGAGAGCAGCCGGTCGCTCCTCTGGCTCGTCTTGTGCCTCGGCCTGATCCATGAGGAGAGCAATAACGCGGCAGAATGCATCCGGCGGCGTCAGATCATCGGTGTGAGGCTCCTCAAGGATTTTGCGGAGTGTACCCGCTTCTTCGAAGAAGCGGGTAAGGCGCGAGCTGCTGCGATAGACAAAGTGTGGAGCGGGGTGATTGGGGTGAACTGCGATCATCTCGGCTATGGCTTTGATCGTCCTGTCCTTCCAAATCATACATCGCTCTCCAAACCTAACTTACAGTGTAGTAACCCTATCGTAATCAATATATTCTGTCGCCAAGATGGAATGCTTGGTTGCCTTCAGTCTCGAAAGCAATGCGAGGACCTTTCATGGCTCTGCGCGCCGTTGCCTAACAGTCTGGTCAAGCAATTCTGGTTGTACCTGTTCACATTCTCATAAGCGGCAGGTGCCGCTTCGCGTGAGTTATGAGGCGTATCCCACCTATTGCTTCATATTACTCGAAGCCGGCAGGTGCTACTAGGGGGGCAAGCGGAAGGTCTGCTTCAGAGAAGAATTTCCCTTTAGCAGACATGCCTCCCGATACATACTTTATAAGAAAAATTATAGTTAGATGTTTACATATTCTTCAATGAGATTAGTTGATCGACGAATATCATCTGATATCTTTTTTTCTATTCTAGATATATCAGATAACTGTTCATCATAGTATATTCTGTGAATATTAAAAGTTGCTGCACTGGCAACCAAAGGGGACACTTGAGCTATATCAAGTATATTCCCTCCGTTTTTTACATTTATTTGCTGAGGATGCCCCCCCATAATCATTTTTGGCTTATATATTGGCCTATCGTACGTATCATAATAAAAACTATCCTGCCAAACATCTTTGTCTTTCTTGATATCCTCACAAACGTTTTTGCATATAGCGTTTACGGCACTCGTCCGTTGATTTGCTGTTAACTTTTCAAATCTTTGATCTGCACTTGCAATATTTTCCGTCATTTTCCAAACGTCAATATGAGGAGGAATTTTACGCCGCAACATTGCACGGGCTATGCGCGAAATATCTCTTTCGTCGCTATCGGCAAATGAATGTAGACTTCCCCAAAACAATGCGTCATCCAATTGGGAACCAATTTTTAGGTTTTCAGGATTATCAAAGAATTTAACAAGAGGGTGCTTTTTGCTTATTCCACATTTTTCGGCACTCCCCTGATATATTAGCTCCATTACCTTAGACATTAGCACAGAAAATAAGTATTCCATGCCTCTAGTTTTTTTGTGAAGATATATAGTTGGATATAATTGGAAAAGATTTACTGTAAATTGCTCTAGAGAAACATATGCTTTGCTATTCATGCAAAAAAAACGAGATTCTTTATTTTTCTCGACATTAAAATTTCTTATTATCCAATCTAAATCAACTCCACCAAATGAAAGTCCTGCAAAATATGGGTCGCGTTTTGCGTAATCCAGCCTATCAGCATCAAGTTGACTTGATACTATAGATGTATATATGCAGCTTTCATCTTTTTTTGCTATAAAATCAGTAACCTTTTTTACGAATCCCGAATCGTTTCCGGATGATTTAAAAAGTATTTCTGATATTTCTTCACTGTTTATTATATTTTTACTTACTTCTTCATGGTTGACAGCCTGTTTCAATTTTTGTTTTGTTTTTTCTAACTCTGGATTTCTATCAAAAAATAAAGTCATCGCTTTTTCAAACGCATGACTAAACATGCCATGCCCAACATCATGTAATAGCGCGGCAGCTAAACATGCTTGGCCTTCTTTAGTCCAATCGCCTTTAACTTTATCCGGCTCTACAAGAGAGAGCATACGCTTCGCAATGTGATATACCCCGATAGAATGGGAGAAGCGAGAGTGCGTTGCCGAGGGAAATACAAAGTCGGAAAAACCAAGTTGGTGGACTCTGCGTAACCTTTGTAAATATGAGCTATCCAACAGCGCCTTTAGCCCAATTTCCTTATGGCCAGAAAACTCCACAAATCCATAAAGTGGATCTTTGATTATTTTTGATTGTAACAATTGAATTTTCCTTATTAAAAAATTCAGAAAATAACTCAATAAAGCTATTGTCAATATGTATGAGAATATTTTTTCGTCTATATTGTATAATTTTCCTATAGTCGAATTGATATGATTTATATAGATGGATTACAAATACGATTTTTATTTTAATTGACGGAGACGTGCCTTATGTTTTCTTTGAGGTTAATAGGCAAATAAAAAAATAAAATAGTTCTCTCGGAAATACTATGCTGGGAATTTTCTGATCAAACCGATATTAGTAGGAGGTCATTACAAAACTTTTGACACGAATTATAATAAATAGAGAAAATAAAGTATTTAGTGGTATCTGGTAGAGGAGAGTGGGTATGGGCGAATCAAATCGAAATAGAAAGAATATAAATAGTTTTTTATCGTCCCTGACGGAAGAAGAAAAGGTGGTATATGCTGTTACCCAAGATTTGGTAAATAAGTTTATCAAACCAAAAGGATTGCATGGAGCCTGTTACAGAACATCGATTCTTCTCAACAGAATCCTAGCAAAAGAATATGGCATTGCTTCCAAGGTCGTACTTGGTTGGATTAATGACGGTGATGATATTTTCATCTCACACGCTTGGCTCGAAGTACGTGGAAAAAAAATCGACCTTATGGCTGAGCGCCCTCAAGTTACGAAAGATAGGCGAGGTCCTACCATCATTTTGGATCATGTTTTCAAGGGCAGAAGCAACTTATCCTACAGCTACCATTTAAATAAAACTCCGGAAGCTTTGGCTAAAGATAAATCCTTGATTGAACTCAAACAAGGATATGAAATGCTTCTTGCTGTAAAGGATGCAGAACACAACCGAGTCGCGCGGTCTATTTCCTCTGAAGATGCTATGGATGCATTTCTGGATGAATGCGCGTATGAAGGCAAAGACGGCTATACTTACTCACGCATTCTCAACGAATTATCTGAGTAAGAAGATTCTGAAACCTCATTTTGAGTGCTATTTATAAAAGAACTCATTGAAATAATTTACTGTGCAGAATCTACTCCATTTAATGCTGTTTGAAGGCAAGTAATTTTGATATTCTTTCCAATTAAATGATTACTCTATTGTTGGTTGGGGAGAACCATCACTGCGCCATCCGCATGAATGCGGCAGTGATGCTATGCTTAGCCACCAGAAGTTGCTGCTTAATTACGCTCGTGATGGATTGAACAACTCATGTCTGCTATGCGGTAAGCTATTTAAAGGTCAATACGTCCTGTACAAGGGCGTAAGCGGCCATTAAATGAAACCGTGTTTTTTGTGCTTGTGGGGGTCAACGGGGGAGGAACCTCCCCCTTGCCAGATGTCGAATGGGTAGCCATTCGACACTGCTGGCTCCCTTTAAAATCGTATCTTTTTGAAGGCTGTTTCCGGGTAGCTTATGGCCTCAATAGTTTGTTGCAGATTGGCTGTTGAGATACTGGTCAGATAGGTCATAGTGCCCTGACTTTTGTGGGTTGCTTCATGACCCAGAAGACGGTCAATCCAGACCTCCCGGATATTGGCATCGGCGTTTCGAAGTTGTGTGGAAACGGTATGCCGGAACGAGTGAAATGTGATTTCCGCTGGCAGACCGATACGGGTCTTGAGCGATGAAAAAGCCCTGCCAAGGGCTGCGCCTCTGACACCCTGTTTTGAGGTTTCCAGGCCGGGAATGAGATAGAGGCGGTCAGTTGTCTCTTTCAACACCAGAAGACCTGCTTCAAGGAGTTTTGAATGGACCGGCACCACGCGAGTGCTGGCGTCTGTTTTTGGTGCCCAGCCGGTTTCAGAATGTGGTCTGACCATAAAGCAGGGGATGCCATCGATGATTTGCAGGTCTTCTTTGCGCAGGGTACAGATTTCACCCAGTCTCATGCCAGAGTAGGCAGCAACCAATGTGACCAGCCGAAAGGTCTTTTCTGGCACGGACGTGCTGTGCCATGGCGCAGAAGCCAGAAAAGCCAGCTCCTTTGTCGTCCAGCTTCTCCTGACGGTCTTGTGCCCATTCTCAAAATTCCAGCCAGTCCATGGGTTGCGCGTGACCAGTTCGCGCTGGAGGAGCTGGTTCCACAGGGCTGAGAGCCTCATCATATGGTTTTTAACACTTTTCCCGCTCAGGGTCTGTAAACCTTTCTCTCTGGCTCTCTGAGCCTCTTCCTCAAGGGTAAGACTGCTTTTGCGTTTGCCCAGCGATGCGGGAAGGGAAAATAGCAGGTCACGGAATGCTCCGGCCTTCTCGCCCCCTATGATGGACACGGGAGCATCGCCAAACGCTTGCAGGAACAGGTCTGTGGCCCGCTGGGTCGCTTTTTTCGTGTCGGCACTGGCATGGGGATTATCCAGCACAAAGCGTTTCAGCGCACTGGAGAGCATCAGGGGAGCAGCTTTGGGTGCCAGCGTTTGTTTGCTCTGCTGCTGAGGTTTGGGCATCGGTGCTGGCACTGGCACAGACCCTGTTTCCGGCACAGAAAAAAACTGGCTGACGCTCTGCAAATCCCGCAGTGCAACCCGCAGTCCCTCAAGCCTGTTTAAAGCGTCTGGTTCAGCCAGCGCAGAATAGGCCTGCATGAACAGTTCTGTGGTTCTGGCATGAAGGAGAGAAGCGCGTTTGCGGGCTTCGTTTTGATAACCAGTTTTCAGAGAAACCCAGATTTCGCGCCGGTTTAAGGCTGTTCGCAGGGCAGGGGGCACGATACGGCGAAAGTGGTAGGTGGTGCCTCGGATACGGAGCATAGAAACTTCCCTCAGTGGGGAAGGACGATGGAGCAAAGACAGCCTTTGCCCCTCATTCAGCCGAAAAATCGTGCTGTTTCAGGTCTCTGTGGTGCGAACTGCGGGACTTGAACCCGCACGCCCTTACGGACTGGAGATTTTAAGTCTCCTGCGTCTACCATTCCGCCAAGCTCACACATAGAGTTAAGAGCGAATCATTAACCGCTCTTAAGAGGTAGCATTAATCTGTGGTCAGGGTTTTAGCACGTTTGGCCCGCACAGCAAGAGAAAAATTACCCTGCAGCCATCAGAGCTGCACCATAGTGCTTTAGCCAGGCTTCAGCCTCTTTCCTGTGGGGGGTTAGTGTGTCCGTCAGGTGCCAGAATGCAGAGCTGTGATTCATGTGTTTCAGGTGTGAAAGCTCATGGGCCATCAGATAATGGCGTACTATGGCAGGGGCCAGTACCAGGCGCCATGAGAGCATGATACGTCCCTGGCTGTTACAGCTTCCCCAGCGGCTTTTTGTATCGCGAATATCCAGGCGACTGGGCTGCATGTTCTGGCTGTGGCTGAGCGCCTGAAGCTCGAGAGTCAGAGCTCTGCGGGCATAATTTTTAAGAAAATCAGTAATACGTCTGCCAGTAAATTCAGGCTGACCGGTAACAACCAGAGTGGTGTCAGTAAGCCATGCCCCCCCCTGTGCCTCAGGGTCGTGAATGATAGTATAGGGCATATCACATAAGGTAATAACCTGCCCTGGTGTTAATAAGCCCGGAAAATAACTTAGTTTTTCAAAGTGCTCAAGTATCCAGTCTTTTTGTTGTTTAAGAAATAAAAGAGCTTTTGTTCTGGGGTAAGAGGGGGGGTGAGTGACAAGCAGAGCACGCTGCCTTGGGTCGATACGGGCTGAAAGACGCCGTGTGCGTTGTGAGCTGCGCCATATTACAGGCACCTCTGTCTGATCGAAAACAACAGTATTGTCATCAGTGTGCAGCACAGCTTTATATTCTTTCTTTATGATTTATTTTTATCTAATCTATATATTATCTTACCATAAATAATAGAGGTATATAATAGTTAACAGGACCTCAGGCGTCGAATAAGTACAGGCGGCATTTTTACTGGTTGTGATGGCCATTCAACCAGATAGTCTTCAAGATCACGGGCACGACGTTCACTGATGCAGCGCCCGGCAGCAGACGCACCAGATTCTATAACGGTATCCCGGTTACCACTGCGCAACGGGTGCCACTCGGGCAGAGATCTGCCCTCAGAGAGACGGCGGTAAGCGCAGTCAGGAGGTAACCAGTCGAGGGTAGGTATCATCTCTGGTGTCAGAGTGATGCAGTCTGGTACCTTGCGGTGTCTCTTAGTATAATCTGTGCAGGCACAGGTTTTTACATCAAGAAGACGGCAGGCAACTGACGTATAATATACACTATTTGTCTCTTCGTCACGTAATTTATGCAGGCAGCATCGCCCGCAGCCATCACAAAGAGATTCCCATTCATCAGAGTTCATCTCTGCCAGGGTTTTGCTTTCCCAGAAAGGGGGAGGAGAATCAGTCATGTCAGAGTATCTGCAGAAATAGATGTTTCATGATGAAGATATTTTTAAAAGAGCCATTGCACCAAGAAAACCAAGCAATGTTGCTGTAATAAGGCTTAGCAGTAAAGGCGGGCTGAGCAGGGGCAGCCACAGAAGTCTGAGCCGCCCGGATTTAGTTAATCCCAGTTCCTGTGCGGTTGTGTGCCATGAAGAGGGTACGCTTTTCAGGCGCAAAAGAGGCGCCAGGCAGATAAGAGGCCCCGTCAGGATACCCTGTAGCGCAGACAGAGCCAGTAGCCTGATGTGTAAATAAGGCAGGGCAAAAGGCAGCAGAAGAGAGGCCAGTGTCGAGGGGACCACGACCAGAAGCAGCAGAATGAAGAGTTTTTGCCCCTGCTCGGTGATCAGCGCCAGATAAACCACCGCTGTTGCCAGCACCATGCCGGTCAGAGCCGTGCTGAGCCCGTGTATCAGTAAAAACAGAGAAGCTGGCATTTTATCTTAGTTATCCCAGAGTTTCTGTCCGTTTACCCAGCGCTCAAAGCGTATGCTGATGTCCGCCAGATGCTCCGTCCAGAAGGTGTCATTGACATGCACCGGCGCTGGCGTGTGTAAATCGGGGAGCGAGCCGGCATCGGCTGTCCATGCAGCGGTAAATGCACTTTGCTGCTCAGGAAGTTCCAGCCAGGAAACAAGGTTGAGTGCCGTGGTGTCAGATTTAAGCGTAGCCGGTATGCCCCAGGCATAGGTGACAGACAGGCGCTGAGGCCAGAAAATACCAAAATGCTGACGTTCCTGCTGCGGCAGGCTGAGCATGCTTGCCACCGGGACGATGCCCATCAGAGCGCCATTGGTTTTCATAATATCTGTTGCTTCGGCCGGGGTGTTCCACCAGACGATATAAGGGCGGATCTGGTCGAGCTTGCGAAAAGCACGCTCCAGCCCTGCGCGGCTGCTCAGAACAGCATAGAGCCCGCCTGGGGGCACGCCATCGGCCAGCAGCGCGATCTCAAGCGTTGTGCGCGGGTCGCGGCGCAGGCTGCGTTGCCCGGGGTGACGGGCAACATCCCAGAAATCAGTCCAGTCAGGCGCAGAGTCAAAATAAGACATCTCCCACGCCATAGCAAAATCAATGCTGGTTATGGGTTCGCCACAGCTGTTGCTCGAGTTATCAGCCGGGTCACGCACCAGAAGGTTAAGAGAACAGCCGAGGCGCAGTGAGCTGGTTTCCATCATCACAGCCGACCAGCGATCAGGTGTTTTGTTTTCCTGTCCTGCCAGTTCCTCAAGGCTGCCATTCCATGCTGATGCCACAATATTCAGGTTTTCTTTTTTTGCATAAGGCTCAAAAAGAGCTTTTTCCTGAGCTGCTTTGATGGCGCCGTCAAAGGTCAGAACGCGCAGAACAGGCCTGGTCACTTTGCGAGTCTGCGTATGAGCTGGTGCAGTGCGGGCCTGAGCATCTGTTGTGCCGGGCAGCATAGCCCAGGCTGTCAGAAAGATTGCGCTTCTGCGGGGTAATGCCAGCAGGGCGGTGCCATTCTGGCAGAGTGCCATAGCTGTGCGAAGGCAGAAATGAAGGGGGGGGCAAGGCAAAAGAAAGGTGACCTGATATAAAAAGGGTTGTAGCCTGAAGGTGGTAGTTTAGCTGCTGAGAGGCCTCTGGTCCATCGGGAAGGCAGTGGCAGAGGAAGTTTGCCATGCGAGAAAGGCCTCGCGGCCAGCCTGTAGCTCCCGCGGCTGATGCACCGGAGGGCGGCAGACTGTTATTTCTGTTCCGTCACGAAGGCGAAAGCGCATATGAATAGCGTTGCCTGTGTGGCGTGCCGACACCAGGGTGCTGACCAGCAGGTCAGGCTCCTCGGCCGGGGCACCGGCTGTACGCGGAAATATAACCGATAGTCGTTCTGGCAGAATGCAGATGGTTGCCAGGTCATCTGCGGCAAGGTCAGGTGCGCTCATGGCTTCAACGGTTTCTCCCGATGGCAGGCGCAGTATCGCATAATCATCTTCAATGCTCAGCACTTTCCCTGTGAGTGTATTGGCGTCGCCCAGTGCTGTGAGGACGTTCTCATGCGCCGGGCGCGACAGCAATGTTTCAGCCGTGCCGGTCTGTAGCAAGGTGCCATCTTTAATGATTCCAATAGTATCAGCTGCCATAACGGCTTCAGTACGGCTTTGCGTCAATAGCAGAATACTCAGCCCGATGGCACGCTGAAGTTTTTCAAGGAGGCTGAGCAGCCGCATAGCTGTGGCCTGATCCATGTGCATAAAAGGGTTGTTAAGCACAATGGCCCCGGGGTTCAGAACGAGCAGCCGTGCGAGGCAGACCCTGAAAGTCAGCTCAGCCATCAGAGCTGAGGGCGACTGATCCTGCACCGCGTCGAGGCCAAGCAAGGCGATTGCCTGCGTTGTCCGGTGCTGTATTTCTGACGGGCTGAGAGAGAGGTCGGCCTTAAGGGGAAGGGCTATGTTTTCCCTCACTTTCAGGTGAGGGAACAGGGGAGTATTGTGGCTGAGTGTGCCAAGGCGCCGCTTGCCCGGGGGCGCCTGTGTTACGTCCTCAGCGCTGACAGTCAGTGTGCCCCCCAGTGAAGGAATATGCCCTGCAAGCGTTTGTGTTAACGTGTCGAAATAGCTGGTTTCCTGGCCGATGCCCAAAAGCGCCATGCATGTACCCTGCGGCACGCTCAGCGTCAGACTCGCTGCTTTGTGTTGAGTTTGGAAGCCTGAGAGTGCTATCGAGAAAGCACCATGCGTGTTGCGCATGAGACGGTATCCTGGTTGGTATGTTTCAAAGAGAGGGTGTCGTCGTCTTATAAAAACAGAACGGGATTAAGTGAAATGTCTGCTGAAAAAATTAAAGAAGTAAAAGCTGCGGTTCAGGAAAATGCTGAGAATGCTGCAGATTCAGCCCGTGATGAATTTGACGCTGTGCGTTTGCATCTTGAGCGTCTTGTCAGTCACCACCTTATCCCTGCGCTGAGCAATGCAGGTGTGAAAGCGGAAGTTTTGAAAGATCAGGCGGTTGCCAAGGCCTCTGAAGTAGCCAATCATGTCCAGACCGATTTTTCTGTGCCGGCGCGCGGACGTTCGCCTTTGCTGACAATTGCCATCTCAGGCGTTGTGGGCTTTATTCTCGGGCGACTGTCGCGCTAAGGGACTATCGTGATCTGAACGAAGGATAGTGTTGGGGTCCATGCGTATTTTTGAATTTGGCAGATCAGCTCTGCAGGCTCAGGCTGATCTTATGCAGCATATGGCCATTCGTCTTGGCCGTCAGGCTGCCTTTCTCGTGCTTGCAGCATTGTTTGGTTTTTTTGCCCTCATTTCAGGGCATGGGCTCCTGTGGGCGTTTTTTCTTTGTGTGTTTCACTGGGGGCCGTTCGCATCGGCCGGAGCTGTTTTCGGGTGCGATTTGCTTGTCGCTCTGTTCTTCCTGTTACTTGGCCGGCGCTCTTACCTGACAACGGCTGAGGTTAATGCGCGCATTGCGCGTAACCGGGCAGTAACACAAATGCGCGATTCTGCGACGATGGCAGCCGTGGCTGCAACAGTTGCAGGCTCACTGGGCCGTCATGGCACACGCAAAGTGTGGGACGTCGTAAGGCGTAAATAGCACTTAATTTATCTTTATTTCCGCAGCATCGTCTTTGCCCATAGGTTCTATGCTAATTTTGCAATGGCGGTGCTGCTTTTTTTCTGAAATTTATAGTCCGGTTACCTGACAGTGCATGCATCAGTGTGCCTTCATTTGTCAGGGGAGGGCTTTTAGCGTGCAATTTTCTTTTGCTTGTCAGTACAGTGTAAGGCTTACTTGTTTTTCTTGCCGGTATAGAATTTATACTGGTGGAAAAAGGTGCTGACGGGCATATGAGATTCCTTCTGATAAAAGTTTACTCTTTCCTGACGGCTTTTCCCTGTTTCAGGCAGGTCATGCATGTGGATGTCAGGGCTGCCGCAGAGGCGATGCTGCGGACGATGTGTGTCATGAGTGAGGCAGATGGGGCATGCTGACAGAATTTAATTTATTTGGTGTTTTTATAGCGCCGCTGGCTGTTTATGCGCTTGCTGCCCTGCCACTGACGATGGTTGTGCGTTCTGCCCTGTGGTGGACCGGCCTTCAGAACTGGTTCTGGCATGTCGCTTTATTCGAAGTCTCTCTTTACGTTTGTATTCTGTGTTTACTGGTTCTTTACGTCTGACCTCTTTTTTAGGGTGCTGAGCTCCTGCAATGCCACTTTTGCGCACGTTGATTCGCGTTATCCTGACCCTGGCTGTTCTCGCAATGGCCATCGTGCTTGGTGTAACACTCTGGAAAGTTTACATGATTGCGCCCTGGACGCGAGATGGACGGGTGCGGGTCTATGTTGTTGATATCGCCCCTGAGATTCCCGGCACGGTTGTGCAGGTGCCGGTGGTTGATAACCAGTTCGTGCATAAGGGTGACCCGCTGATCGTGCTTGATCCGGTGCGGTTTCGTCTTGCTATCCGTGAGGCGCAGGCCAGACTTGATGGCGCCCTTGAAGACTTAAAGCTGAAACGTAATGATGCGCGCCGGCGTATGGGCCTGGGTGGCATTGTTTCGCAGGAAGAGCAGGAAGTTTTTAACTCTAACGTTGCGACACAGATTGCGGCAGTTGATGCGGCCCGTGCTGCCCTCGACCTTGCCCGGCTGAATTTGCAGCGCTCTGTGATTTACTCTCCGGTTAATGGTTATGTAACCAACCTTAACCTGCGTGTGGGTGATTACGTGGCAGCCGGTCAGCCTCGTATGGCCGTTATTGATGCGGATTCTTACTGGGTTTATGGCTATTTTGAAGAAACAAAGATGTGGGGCGTTCATGTTGGTGACCAGGCCCGCGTTAAGCTGATGGGTTATAAACCTATTCTGCAGGGGCATGTTGTCAGTATCGCCCGTGGTATTAACGATACAAATGGTGTGGCTGATAAGCTGGGCCTGCAGGATGTTAACCCGATATTCACCTGGGTGCGTCTGGCACAGCGTATTCCTGTGCGTATTCATATTGATCATGTTCCTGACAGCGTGATGCTGGCTGCGGGTATGACGGCAACAGTCAGTGTCGGGCCTGAACCCAGGGGGCCACGCGGCAGGCTGACCACCTGGTTGCAGGACCACCTCTGAGCACAGCGGGAAACAGGGCGATGAAGATGCGTAGTTTCTCCTGTGTGCTGATGGCCACGACCCTGCTGTTTTCAGCATGCACTGTCGGGCCAAACTACCAGCGTGATGGTATGAAAGTGCCCGCCGCTTTTAAAGAGGTGGCGGAGGAGCACCCGGCGACCCCGGCTGAGATAGAGCGCACGAATAAAGAGATGACAGAGTGGTGGTCGTTGTTTAACGACCCCGTTCTGACGGATCTTGTAAAGCAGGCTATAGCCGGTAACTACGATCTGCAGATTGCGGGAACGCACATTATGGCAGAGCGCGCAGTGCGTGACCGCTCAGCCTCACAATGGTACCCACAGGTTGATGCGAATATGGGTGCAGGTGATGTGCGGTATTCTATCAACATTGATAACTGGCCAATTCGTCCGGGCAACCCGTCTAACCGTCCGGGTGCGTCTATCATGACCTACGGCGCATCAGCCTCGTGGGAGCTTGATGTTTTTGGTCGTATTCGTCGGGATGTTGAGGCCCATGAACGTGAGGTTGAGGCCACAATCGAAGGGCGCCGTGCCCTGCTTATGGCATTGCTGTCAGAGCTGGCCTCAGACTATATGCTGCTGCGTGTTACTCAGCTGCAGATAGGAATTGCGACCAAAAATATTCGTGTCGCCCAGGATGCATTGTCACTTGCCGAGAAGCTCTATCTCGAAGGTGTCGGTAATACGCTGCAGACAGCACAGGCACAGGCTGAGCTTGATGCGCAGATAGCCGCACGTGAACCGCTGAAAACCCGTGTCTCGCAGGTAACGCATGCGATTGCTGTGCTTTTGGGTAAAATGCCCGGTGAGCTTGAGGACCAGCTGAAAGTGCCCCGTGCGCTGCCGGTTGTTCCTGCGTTTCCCGCAACGATGCCTTCCATTGTTATGGCTAATCGTCCTGATATTCGTATGGCTGAGCGGAAATATGCTGTTGCGACAGCCCAGATCGGTGTTGCCGTGGCCAGTCTTTACCCGCATTTTGTCATACCACTGACATTTAACCCTAATGCATCAGCAATGTATCAGCTGTTTCAGGTGAATAGCATGAGCTGGAGCTTTCTGCTTATGGCCAGTATGCCGCTTATGCACGGTGGTAAACTGACGGCCGAGGTCAGAGCGGCTCAGGCTAATGCAGAGGCCGCCCGACTGACTTATCGCCAGTCAGTGCTCAATGCTTTTAAAGAGGTTGAGGATGCGATGGCTGCCTGGCATGATGATATTGAATATGCTGAGCAGCTGCATAAAGCTGCTGAAGACAGCTCCCTTGCCAGTGAGCGGGCACGTAAACTTTATGGTGCCGGGCTTGTTGGTTTTCTTGAGGTACTGACTACAGAGCGGACCACCCTTAAGGCGCAGAACATGGAGGCACTTGCTAAACTTGAGCGCCTGCGTGATGCCGTTAACCTGTACACTGCACTTGGCGCAGGCTGGAAGGGTGTGGCATTGACGAACTCATCACTTCCTGTTTCTGTTGATAATCAGAACATATTAGCAAGGGCCTTCAGTCAATAATACTGAAGGATGGGTTCGTATGAGAGAGTACACCATTCGCCTGTACTGGATAGCCGCCTGCCTTGTAGGCGGTTTTACGATTTTATGTGTCAGCGGCTGGTTACTGGTGATCCATGGTTCAGCCTATGACTCTACTCTGGTGACAGCACTACGCTGGCTGCCTGTGCTTACAGGGGCTTTTCTGGTGTTCTTTGGGTTTTATCTTATAAGAAAACCAATACCTGAAAGCCCTGAAGAGTTTTTTTATGACCCGGACCCCGGAGACCAGTAAGCTGTTTGCATGCTGGTTCCGGGTATGCTTCAGGCTGAAAAATTAATGTGTTTTTACAGCTGTGCTTTTAGGTGTCGGGCGTACGGCAGTCGCTTCAATTTCGACCAGCTGACCAGGGTTTGCCAGCTGCTGCACGCCAAGAATTGACTGTACAGGTAGATTGGGCTGCTTTGCTGTGCCAAAAAATTGTGAGTAGGCAGTCATAACACTGTCAAAATCGTGCTGCTGAGTGGTCGGGCTGGCAACAACATAAATCTGCAGGCGTACAACATCGCCAAGAGACAGGTGCAGTTTCTGCAGCATAGCTTCAAGCTGTTTTATTGCACCGGTTGTCTGAGTTTGTGTGTCACCATAGGCAGCGATGCTGCGGGGCGGGGCGGTTTTATCCTGTACCGGTGCGCCGGTGCTGCTCAGATATACAAGGCTTGAACCACCAGGGACTTCAACAGCTGTCGCAACCGGCTGGTCAGAAATAGCCGGATAGCGCACAGTCGCATCTGAAGAGGGCGCGGCATGTGCTGACAGGCCTGAGCAGGCCAGAAGAGTAAAGGAAAAAACGAGGGGCTTCAGCAGCCGCATGACAGATAATCTCCGGTCATAAAAAGGATGATATAAGAGGTATGACCGGAGTTATAAAGATTTTGCCTGGATTGTCAGCAGGTCCCTGGTTATTTCAGGCTGGTTTATTGTGCAAGCAGGCGGTGTCGTAGTGTGTTTTGCAGCCCGCGCCAGTTTGTATTTGCTGTTGTGATAACGGTATCGAACGTAGCTATTGGACCTGCACTGGTCAGGATCGCATCGAGCCAGAGCATGGCATCCTGCTCCCGGTCTGAAAGATTTTTCTGGCAGGCCATAGCATCAAGTGCTTGCCTGCACCGCTCTATATCTGAGTTGTTCCAGTTATAGATAACCCATTGTGTGGTCAGAGCAGGATATAATAAAAGCAAAGGAATCGTTTGCTGCGTTACACCGGCTTTCTGGCTCAGTGGTGTCAGAACGTCCATAACCGTTCTGAGGCTGGATGAGATAATATCTTTCTCAAGCATGGCTCGCCAGAGCAATGGAGCCTGAGCATTACCAACCAGATTGAGCGGGATATAGGCTGTCCAGGCTTTAGCCGGAATTCTGTTATTTCTAAAGACCTGAGCGTGGTAATCTCTGATGGTAATCCAGTCAAGGAAACGTAAGTCTTGTTTTTGAGCGTATAATAATTTTCGTGCTTTCCAGTCAGCCGCCATAAGCTCTTCGCTTATTTTCAACCATAATTTGTCATTAATAATGACCCCTGTTTGCCGGGCGATGCATTCGGCAAAGCGACGGGCTACACGGCCTGAAAAAAGAGACTGCTCAACAACACCAAGGGCAAGTTTGCCATAAGGGTCACCCGCTTTGAGCAGGCATCGGTAATATTCGTTTCTGTTTTTGCAGTTGTGATATGTTTCCAGAAAATTAAAAATTTTTTCTTTTTGTGTGCTCATTTTTATCTCATATATATATCGAAATTATTTTTTACAGTTTCTTCTATTTTTTTCCATTCTGCAACATAAGGACGATCATAGCTTACTTTAAAAGTTAGATTTTTATAATAAAATGTATCGGAACAAGACGAAAATTCTGTTTTATTATTAAGAGCTTCGCATGATATTATCCGAGATGGATATGGTGCTTTGTCAATGTAAATTTGTGTGTGATTATTTGCCATAGATGAGTTTAATTGGTTAGCTAGCTGCATAATATCTGAAGGTATGACCTGCCCTGGGATAGGTTGAGGTGGTACCAGCTTAACAGGAATGTTTGAGGTAAAAACATCTGAAAGATCTTGATCATCTGACATAACTATTAATTGAAGCATATTTTTCATAACTTGTTCTTCGCTAAAAGTAGGCTTCTTAGTTGTAACCAGAATTCTAACTGCATTTTTTGCCAGGTCAGCAACATGACCAGAGAAGTCAGGCCAGTGCACTTCGAGAAGGATACCGCTATCCACACCGCCTTCTTGCGGCATTATGCCATCCATAAACAACGCAGCCGGGATAGCCATCTGGCGGTCTGGTTCTTTAAAGTCTGTATTTCTGAGTATAAAATGGACAATATTATCCGGGTTATGCCTGGTTTCTTCTAATGGCGTATTCTGCTCGGCCACAGCCGGAGAAATATCTGTGCTTAAAACATGTGCTGTGATGAAAAAAAGAAAGGCTAAAAGCGTTTTCATAATTTTATAGCTATCTCATGTATATATCGAAATTATTTTTTACAGTTTCTTCTATTTTACGTCACTCTGCAACATAAGAGCGACCATAGCTAGCCTTAAAACATAGATTTTTATAAAAAATGTCGGAACAATAAGAAAATTCTGTTTTATTATTGAGCGCTTCGTATGATAATATCCGAGATGGATATGGAACTTTATCAATATAGACTTTATGGTTACTATATTTCAGTTGCTAAATTAGTTTATTATTCACCTGCATAATATCTGGTGGGATGCTCTGTTTTGGAATTGACTTCGGCTTAATGAGTTTTATCGGCCCGTCAGGATGAAAAAGATCAGACGCTCAGATACAGCAGAAGGAGGTGAGGTTCTGCCGCACCGATGGGATGTTGAACGCACCTTCGGCTGAATGATCCGCTGGCGCAGGCTGGTGAAGGATTATGAGAAACAGATCGACGTGACAGCAGGTATAATCCGCATCACTAGTTTTCTGGTTTTTATATTAGTGATATTTCCTGTAAGCATCATAGCTCTGCAGAGTGTGGGAGAAAATGATTTCTCGATTAACTATTATAACGCTTTATTAAAGGGTCTCTTATTTCAAGAATCTCAGCATAATGAACTAAATCAGCAAAAGATCGTGCTCCCATTTTTTTCATTGCATGTGCACGATGTGTTTTTATAGATATGAGGCTCAGGTTAAGACGATCAGCAATTTGTTTATTCATAAGCCCCGAAGTTGCTAAAATCATCACTTCCTTTTCTCTTTCTGAGAGTGATGAATATTTATTTTTTATTCGTTTTTGTAATTCAATATTTTTATTCTGAGACTTCCATAAATCAAGAGCCTCATGTACCGATTTAAGTAATGTATTATGTGAAAAAGGCTTTGTAAAAAAATCAATGGCCCCGGCTTTTATCCCTCTTACTGATAAAGGTATGGTTCCGTGACCACTCATAATGATGACAGGGATATGCAGATCAGCCTCATTTATTGTGTCCTGCAAGTCTAAGCCATTTTTCTTTCCTAATTTGATATCAAGAAGCAAGCATACTGGTTCATCTGGTATTTTAAATAATAAAAATTCTTCCGGATCAGAAAATAAATGAACTATAAAATTTTTAGAACGAAAAAAACTATCTAATGAATCTCTGATCTCTTCATCATCATCTACAATAATAATATGTGGAGAATATTCCATCGTTATTAACTTGATATGTTCTGTGCAGCAGGAAAAGAAATGGTAATTTCTGCTCCTGAAGGAGAGAGATTTTCAGCTTTTATAGTCCCGTTATGAGCTTCGGCAATTGTCTGGCAAATTGAAAGCCCTATACCCATACCCGTATTTTTAGTTGTATAAAATGGTTCAAAGCATGATTGTATATCAGAGTTTTTGAATCCATTACCATTATCCTGTATTTTTATTTCAATATTATTTATTTTTTCAGGTGAATTTTTTAATATAATATGTATTAAACCTGAATTATCCTGTGATTTTTTTATGGATTCAATGGAGTTTAATAATATATTTATTATAAGCTGCTGAATTTCAATTTTATTCCCATTAATAAAAACATTTTTTGAATTATAATGTTTTATAATTTCAATATTACTTAATGAGTAATAAGGTTCAATAATAAAAATGGAATCGTTTATAATGTTTTTTAAATTAATATGTTCTTCTCGTAAAATATAATTTTCTCGTGTTAACTCACGGATATTTTTAATAATTTTTGCAGCACGCTGTGTATTGGAATCAATTTTTTTTAAGCAATATAATAGTTCTTTTATGTCGGGAGACGGTCGATTTATCCAGGATATTCCTGATTGAGCAAAGGTTGAAATTGCAGACAGAGGCTGGTTAACTTCATGTGCTATGGTGATTCCTATTTGACCGATAGCTTTAATACGATCGGCATGAGCTAACATTCTGGATTGTTTATCAAGAGATTCTCTTGCTTTTTTATTGTTTTCTGTAATTGTCGTTACTGTAATTATCGATATAATGCCAAGTATTAATCTTGAATAATTATTATTAAATAAAGTTTCATTGTGAACGATAAAGAAACCACAAAACTCTAAAAATATACATAATGTTGCAATAATCCTTAATGTAAATATATTGCATTTATGCGATAAAATTATAATGACTATGACATAAAGAACGCCAAATGCATCATGTAATGGTATTAATGTGATTAAAAAAATAATTGCTGAAATTATAATTGCTGAAAACCATCGTAAAATATCTGAATTATTATAATGTTTAATTATATTACCTTTTATCGAGTGGAAACTTTTTTTCATTATATTCAGTATAATATAAATATGGTGCCTAAACTTATATGTATATCACAGCAAAAATTTTGTTAAAAACCTATACCTAGGCTCAGGACTCATTCTTTGAGATAGAAGATGAAGCTTGCAGCGATATGGATTGCGGACAT
>NZ_JOPI01000029.1:0-6345 GCF_002153695.1 Acetobacter sp. DsW_059 | reverse complement strand
GGCCAGCACCGCCTCGGCCGAGATCGAGCATATGCGGGGTGTATGGGCGCGTCAGGTGAATATGGCGCTGGAACGGCACCAGGTCGATCAGCGAGTGGATCATCGGAGCTTCGAGCGCCAGGGGAGGGAACAGGAGCCGACCCGGCATATGGGCGTGTCAGCGACCGCCCTAGAGCGACAGGCGGCCCGCGAGACCCCCGGCCGGGAGCCGGTGACGGATCTCGGGAAGCAGAACGCGGAAATCCGCGAGCGGAACCGGGTAATGGAAACGGCCCGCAAGGCCGTGGAGAAGGCGCAGGAGTTGTTCTCCGGCCTTGAGAAGAAGGCTCGGCTGGCGGTCGGTCTGGCCCGGAAGATCGGGCAGCGGATGGAACGGGAGAGGGAAGCCGAACGCCAACGGCAGGAGCTGGCGCGTCAGGCCGAGATCAGGCGGGATATGCAGCGCCAGCAGGACATGCGGGCGGCCGAGGAAGCTCGGAAAGCCGCCGAGCAGGAGCGGCAGAAGCAGCTCCAGCAGGAACGAGGCCGATCTTTGGGGCGGTCACGGGGACGAAGTAGAGGCCGAGATTATGATAGCGGGCCAGATATAGGATTCTAGCTATATTGAGGTGGTGTTTAAATGTTGGTTGTCATGTTTCCGTTCACTGTAACGATCCACGAGGTAATCGGATCGATCCCGGAGTAGCCACGTAAACTTCATCAATTCCTCCATGACATCCACCATCCGGTCGTAGAGAGGGGACGGCTTCATCCGGTCATCATCACCGAACTGCGTATAGGCCATTGGGACGCTGGACTGGTTGGGGATGGTGAACATCCGCATCCACCGGCCCAGCACCCGCAGGGCATTGACGGAATTGAAACTCTGCGATCCGCCTGAGACCTGCATGACCGCCAGCGTGCGGCCTTGAGTCGGACGGATCGATCCTTCGGACAATGGCAGCCAGTCGATCTGGTTCTTGAACACGGCGGTAATGTTCCCGTGCCGTTCAGGGCTGCACCAGACTTGACCTTCCGACCAGATCGAGAGTTCCCGTAGTTCCTGCACTTTCGGATGGGTCGCGGACACAGAATCCGCTATCGGCAGGTCGGTCGGGTCAAACACCCGTGTCTCGGCCCCCAGCACCTTCAGGATGCGTTCCGCCTCAAGAACCAACAGATGGCTGAAGGATCGGGAACGTAAAGAGCCATAGAGCAGTAGGATACGCGGCGGATGGTCCACACGCGGTTGCGGTTCCAGCCGCGCGAGATCGACCTGTTCAAGATATTCGGGGTGGAGGGCTGGCAAGTCAGATTCGGTCATTATGGTCCATTCGTGCATTATGGGCGGCTGATCCAAGGCAGCCACAGAGCCAGCGCCCCGAGTGTCGCCAGCAGAACGGGCGGGGTGATTGCCAGTCCGACTTTCATGTACTGCCCCCATGTGACCCGATGGTTCTTGGATGCCAGCACATGCAGCCACAGCAGTGTGGCAAGACTGCCAATCGGCGTAAATTTTGGCCCGAGGTCGCAGCCGATGACGTTGGCATAGATCATCAGGTCGCGTGTCAGCGGCGTGATGTCGTGAGCCTGCTGGATCGCCAGTGCCCCGACCAGCACACTCGGCATATTGTTCATGATGGAGGACAGAGCAGCCGCCAGAAAGCCGGTGCCGATGGTGGCCGTGAATGTCCCTTGATGGCCCAGCCATACCAGTGCGGTTGCGAGGTAGTCGGTCAGCCCGGAATTGCGCAGGCCATAGACCACCAGATACATGCCCAGAGAGAAGATCACGATCTGCCACGGGGCACCCCGAAGCACCTTGCGAACAGGGATGACCCGACCATATCCGGCGATGAGCAACAGGATTCCGGCAGCTAGGCAGGCTACGATACAGACCGGGATGTGAAATGGCGCTGTCAGAAAATAGGCCGCCAGAACAAGGGCCAGTAGCGGAAATGCTGCCCGGAATACATGATGGTCGCGAATGGCCATGGCAGGTTCTGGTAGTTCGGTGACGGGATAGGTTGCAGGTACTTGCCGCCGGTACCACAGCCACAGGACGGTTAGCGTTGCACCAAGTGCTACCAGATCGACAGGGATCATGATTGCGGCATAGCGATCGAACGCAATGCCAAAGAAATTGGCACTGACGATGTTCACCAGATTGGAGATGACTAGCGGTAGACTGGTAGTATCTGCGACGAAGCCAGTCGCAATGATGAAAGCTAGGGCTGCGGTATGGCTCAGGCGGAGTTGAGTGAGGATGGCGATGACAATGGGCGTGAGCAGCAGGGCCGCGCCGTCATTGGCGAAAACCGCAGCAATGGCCGCTCCCAGCACCACGATCAACGGGAACAGCATCCGGCCTCGTCCTTTGCCCCAGCGCACGACGTACAGGGCGGCCCAGTGGAAGAACCCGGCCTCATCCAGCAACAGCGAGATGACGATCAGCGCGATAAAGGTAAGGGTCGCGTCCCAGACGATGTGCCAGACGACAGGAATGTCGTGCCAGTGGATCACACCAGCCGTCAGGGCCACGGTAGCGCCTGCCATCGCACTCCAGCCGATGCCCAGACCCCGAGGCTGCCAGATGACAAAAATCAGTGTGGCAACGAAAATCAGAAGCGCCAGCATCAGACGATCCGTTTGCCGGATTCATTGACGATCTTCTCGCCATCCTCCTTGACGAAAGCGCCCTGCTGCGGGTTGGGCAGGATGTCCAGAACCGTCTCGGACGGGCGGCAGAGCGCCGCACCCAGCGGGGTGACGACGATCGGCCGGTTCATCAGGATGGGGTGTGCGATCATGGCGTCGATCAGCGCATCATCCGTCAGGGCCGGATTATCGAGGCCGAGTTCGTGAAAGGGCGTGCCCTTTTCTCGCAGGATCGAGCGCACCGGAACGCCCATCTGGGCGATCAGATCGACCAGTTCCGCACGGCTGGGAGGGGTTTTCAGATATTCGATGATCCGGGGCTCATCGCCGCTGTTGCGGATCAGTGCGAGCACGTTGCGCGACGTGCCGCAGGCCGGGTTGTGGTAGATCGTGATGGTCATGAGCAGGTTTCCGGATTTGAGCAGCAGGCAGACAAATCCGCGACAAGGGGAGTGCAGAGATCGGGACTGCCCGCACAACAATCCTTGACCAGAAACAGCATCAGCTCTCGCAAGCATGGCAGGGACACACGATAAACGATCTGACGGCTATGGCGCTGTGAGGTCAGCAGACCAGCGCGGGTCAATGTGGCCAGATGGACGGAGATCGTATTCTGCGGCAACGCTAACTGACGCGCGATCTCCCCAGCGGGAAGGCCATCTGGTTCATGGCGCACCAACAAGCGGAAAATTTCGAGGCGAGTAGATTGAGAGAGGGCACTCAGGGTAAGTAAGGCAGCTTCAGTATCCATATATCTATCAAAATAGATATATGGATATATGTCAATTTACATTGACCATCAGTGATCTTGTGACGTGTGCCAAACCCGAAGAACCCGAACGATTTTGGCCGTTTCTTCGACCTCATAGAGTAACACATAGGGACGGACGACTACCCATTCGCGAGTATTATCCTCACCCTCTCGGCCGATGTTCGGGAACATGGCGAGGTCTGTGGTGGCGTCGATCAGCCGGAGCAAAATCCGTTTGGCCGCGTGAGGATTGCGGGGAAGCAGGTAGTCAACGATGGCGGCCCGGTCTGTCAGGGCTTCATCGGACCATTCAACCTGCACGCCGTTCCTCGTGTGGCAGTGCGTCAATCGCCGCCTGAACGCGGGCCAGATCGGCTTTCAGGATCGTTAGAACCTGTTCGGCTGGAACGGCCGGTTTCGTGCTGTTCCGGGCCTTGTGGATTGCGGCCCTTTTGGCGGCCAGTTCGTCGGACAGGTCGGTCATGACGCACCCCCTTGGAGAAGTTCGAGCTGCATGGGTGGCCGGGTTTCCGCGGCCTGTGCCTTGCGGACGTCCAGCGAGCCGTTCCATGCCACGTGCGGGTTGATGAAATACACGGCGACACCTCGCCCCTGCATCCCTTCGATTTTACGACGTTCGCGGCGGATTACGCCCATTTTTTCCAGTGTGCCCATGATTGTGCTGACATGTTTGGGGGCACATCCGATCCGTTCGGCGAGCTGGTCGCGGGTGAGCAGGACTTCGCCTGTGTCCTGCCGGAGATTAAGCAGCACTAGGTCGAAGGCATGGCGCACCTGATTGGGTCGGTCGTCAGATGGTAACTCGCGGATGGCGTCCCAGATCGTGGCGGTCTGCATACGGCTCAACATGGTGAAACCTCCCGGCCAAAGCCCTTCGGTGGTGTCTGGTCGCGCGGCCTTCTGTAGCGCGTGTGTGGCCCGTGAGATGGCTATACGCGCCTCTCCGGGCAAATGCTTCAGGAGTTCTTCAGACAGGAGCGAGAGTTGCTCGGCCGCCTGTGCAGCTTCCTCCTGTCCGGATCGCTGCGGCTTGGTGGTGAGGCGCACAATCTGGGCCATGTTTCGCTCCCTGTGGAGAACCCGTTTTTAAGTCCCGGATTCCGGGATCAATTAGTCCCAGAATCCGGGACTTAAAACAAGCCATTTTTCTAGGTTCTCTGCGGGGTGTGGCGATCCCTAAGAAAGAGAAAAGAATCTAATCCCCCTGTTGTCCCCCCTTTTTCCGGTGGAAAACTGCCATTCCGGGGGCTGGTCCGGCGCCCTGCGGGCGGGCTACGCCGCTCCCGCTCCGCGCTCGCCCGACCCCTGTAACGCCAGCAGAATCGGGTAAGAGAAAATGGCTCAGGAAGCGAGGAGGGAGCTGGGCGGCTTTCCCTATCCTGTGATTGTCAGGGGATATACCAGCCGGTTATGTTTCCCTTGGCGTCCGCGTTCGGGAAGCAGACCGTGCCGCCTTTCTGGCGTTCCGTGGTCCAGCCGTTCCCTTGGCACAGGGTCAGCAGGTCGAGGCTGCCCCGTCGATCGAGGCCATAAGCCCGCTGCCCGGCCGGGGTGTTCGCCCAGCTCGCTGCCGCCTCCTGATTTCGGGCTTTCTGGTATCCTTCCGCGTGCCCGGTTTCCCATCCGGACTTCTGACCGAAGAAATACCCCCCACCAAACGCCACCAGAACGATCAGGAAGGCCGTCAGCCCAGTCCAGAGTAGAGATGAACGTATTTCGGTCTGACTGGCCTGTAGCGCCTCCTGTGAGGCTCCTGTGGCCTGTTTAAGCGCGGTCTGCATTTCGGCTGACAGGGCCTGTTCCTGCCGATTCCGGGTGGCCTGATCGGTTCGGACGGCCCGGAGCAGACGGTTCGTCTCCGCCATTTCCCGGCCGAGCTGGTCGAACGCGGCCAGTCCGTCATCCAGCTCGCGTTCGTCGGTCATGACTTGTCAGGTTCCGGCTTCTGCCACCCCTCGAACGCCTTGTGGTCGTGGTCGCGGGTGATGCGTTTCATCAGTTCGTCAATGACGCGGCCGAAGCGTTCATCCTTCCCGGCCGCGTCGATCAGCAGCCCCCCGAGAATAACCTTGCGGCGGGTGTCCAGCTTGCGTTCCTCGGCGTTCTGTCTGGCGAGTAAAGCCTGATACCGGGCCTTGGCCTGCTCGACCTGCTGTTTTGCCTTCTCGATGGGTGTCATTTTCCCTCCCGCACCAAGTGGGTGCAATGGTCTGTTGTGATTTCCATTCCTGCGTGACCCTGTTGAGGATACCTGATTTTTCGGAAGTTTTCTTGATTCCTCGTAGAGTGCAAACAACCCTTGCGACGAAGGAGTGAAGGGCGCACTTTAGCATTGTTCCAATGCGTGCGTCAGGGACGTTCCTTCCCTGAACCCTTCCTGAACGGAGCGAGGCGTGGCGATCTACCACCTATCCGTCAAATCCATCTCGCGTTCTGCTGGTCGCAGCGTCGTGGCTGCTTCTGCCTATCGTGCCGGTCAGGAGCTGACGGACGAACGGCAGGGACTGACGCATGACTACACCCGCAAGCAGGGGGTGGAGGATGCGTTCATCGTAGCCCCGGATGGCGCGGACTGGGCGCAGGACCGGAACGCTCTGTGGAATGCAGCCGAGGCGGCCGAGAAGAGGAAGGACGCCAAGACCGGCCGGGAATACGAGCTGGCATTACCGGCCGAGCTGGATGCGGGCGCACGGAAGGAACTGGCCCGAGATTTCGCCCGTGAACTGGTGGCGCGGTACGGGGTGGTGGCCGATGTTGCGATCCATGAACCCGGCCGGGAAGGGGATAACCGGAACCATCACGCGCACATCCTGACCACGACCCGGACGGCCGGCGCGGATGGGCTGGGGGCCAAGACGCGGGTTCTGGACGTGGCCAGCACCGCCTCGGCCGAGATCGAGCATATGCGGGGTGTATGGGCGCGTCAGGTGAATATG
>NZ_JOPI01000028.1:0-57446 GCF_002153695.1 Acetobacter sp. DsW_059 | reverse complement strand
AGAGGCCTAGGACACCGCCCTTTCACGGCGGCAACACGGGTTCGAATCCCGTACGGGACGCCATGCACTTTATAAGATTTTACCCTAAGGTATAAATCTTATCGCTTTTTCTAAAAGCATTATTCTCCGACATTATAGTATTTGCATCTTTCTCCTGCGGCATCTCTGCTGTGTGCAATGCCCACCCGACAAAGCTGTGATGAACGCACTGATGCAAAGATCAGTGTATCTGTCAGAAATAGTCACCTTTATACATCGTGTTATGGCAGAGCGTCCTGATATGTCAGTGCTCCTCTCATCTTAAAAAATACACTGAGACAGCTGCCGTAAAACCGGCCGTACGTCGGTTTTATCATGGGCACTGCACAGACAGGGAGACGCTTTTTCATAAGCATATTTTTATCATGACATGTGAAGCAGCAATCGTTTAAGGCCCGCCGGGAGTTAAGCCCGCCCCTGTGCCCGCCACAGCACCAGACCATGCAGACACATGAAATGACAAGCGCATGCTTTAACGACCAGACGTATAAAAAATGAAAAATATATTTATTTTTCAATAATTTTCTGAGGTTTCATGAAAACCAGACTCACCATACAAAGGGCTGAAGCAGGAGTGTCTGTCATATCACGCCTCAAATCTGCTGAGGCCCGCCTGAATAATATCGAACGACGGCAGAACAAAGCAGATGGTAAACTTGATACAATATGCAGGGATATTTCGGCTATTCGTGCCGAAAGCAATGTACGGGCCACCCTGACAACGGCCTGCATGGACCGGCTGAGTTATCAGATTGCAGACCTGGCGAAAGAGATGGCATCTCAAACAGGAGCACAGCAGGAGAGAAACCGCATTAATGAAGAACGCCTGCGCCTTGAAAATATCCGTCGGATAAAAGCCGAAACCCGCCTGGCCAACTGGAAACGGCATCTGGCGGTGATCAGTCTTGTCATTATGCTTTTTGGCTCTGTCTCTTCCGCTTTCCTCTCATGGCAGGATATCTCAGGCTATTTATGGGCTGAAATATTCCACCAGCAAAAACCGGGGGGACCTCATGCCGCCTGACAGTTTGCTGACCAGCCCTGTGCAGGTCCTTGCCCGCACAGCATGGGGTGAAGCCCGCGGCGAAGGCCGTGAAGGGATGCAGGCTGTCATGAATGTTATAGCCCGCCGTGCTGCAACGCCCTGCTGGTGGGGGCGTGACATTATTACTGTATGCCTCAAACCCTGGCAATTTTCCTGCTGGAACAAAAAAGACCCAAACCACATAAAAATTCTGACTGTTACTGATAATGACAAACAGTTTCGCGACTCTCTCGAACTGTCCGGGCAGCTGACTGCCGGTTTTCTGCCCGACCTGACGAACAGATCAGATCATTACTTCAACATCCATAGTGCTCCCCCTGCCTGGGCAGCGGGGAACACACCCGAATGCATACTCGGCAACCACGCGTTTTATCGCCTGGGGCCTTATGGTCAGGAAAAAAATAATGCCTGAAGAACAATCCCCTCTTCCCGACAACACACCGGAAAAACCAGAATCATTATCAACCACTGTTAAAGCTGCGGCTGCGGGCCTCTCGCCCATGGCTCTGGTCATGGCTTTACCAGAACCCTATGCCACCTGGGTGCTCTATGCCTGCGTTATCTTTGCCTGTGCAGGGCTTGCTGCAACGCAGATTCCGGTTCCGGCCAGTCCAGGCAGTAAATTATTACCACTTTACCGTATTTTAAACTTCCTCGCTGCTAACTGGAAATATGCGGCCAATACGGCCATGGCCCTGCGCAGTAAAGCAACAGCATCGGCTGAAAAGGACTTACATAAATGACAAAATTATTGTGTCTGTTGCCATTTTTCATGGTAGCCGCCTGCGCTGATACAACACAGGGTAAATTGCGGCAAACCATATATGATATGAACAGTACCTATCATGTTCTGGCAAACCCGGTGCCAGATATCATAGCCGGCAAAGTGCCTGGTATCAGGCTGACAGATTCACAGGTTATTCTGATAAAACGTGCCAGCCAGAGTGTTTTTAACGAACTCTCAGCACTGAACACCTCAGTTCAGGCTGACCAGACACTGAAAGAAACAGCTGTTGCTGCGGCACAAAGCAGCCTGGCCTCGCTGGTGACGTGCTGGTCTGGCCTTAAAGCGGGAGCGACACCCGCAGCCTGTTCAGCACTTGCAGGAGACGAATAAAATGAACACAGCGGCTCTTACTGCTCTCCTCAGTCTTGCCAGCACGCTGGTTTCTCTGGCCGAACAATATGGCCCTGAGATTTACACAACGTTCTTACAGGCTGTTGAACAGTCAAAGTCCGGCACTGGCCCGACAGCTGATGAAATCAGGATTATTTTTGAAAAATGTAAAGCAGATAACGCCTCTATTCAGAAGAGCTGACTATCTGACATGACAGGGCCTGCAAAGCAGCCATATCTTTTCTCACCTGCCCGCAGGCCTGCTTGAACGGGCCACTGGTCAAAACAGATCTTTACTGTCTACAGTCAGAAATATTAATGACCCCGATGGGAAAGAGAAGCACTCCATGACCGCGCCTCAGGGCAACAGGACCACTGTTTCAGGCCAGATTATCACCGTGAGTGAACTTCTGGCCAACTCTTCTCTTAAAATTCCCTTTTATCAGAGGCCGTATAAATGGACTGGTCAAAATATCAGCCAGCTTCTGTCTGATATTACCACCCACTCTGAAAAGAGTGCCTGGCGCCTTGGGTCAATCGTTCTCCATCTGGACGAATATGGCAATAACAACATTGTCGATGGTCAGCAACGCACACTAAGCCTGCTGCTATGTGTGCAGGCTCTCCTTCAGAAAAAAGGACTGAGTAACAAAACACTCAAAGAGCAGCTTCATACCCTTGTCAGGCAAATGATAGTACCTGAGTTTTCCGACCTGATCTCACAAAATAATATCCGGCAGAATTATCTTACAGTCAGCCGCATTATCTCACGACCTGACTTCACTGAAGAGCATGCTCTTTTTTTACTAAATAAGTGCGAAGTTGTTGTTGTCACACTCAATAACCTTTCAGAAGCTTTTCAGTTCTTTGACTCACAGAATGCCCGTGGCCGTGACCTCGCCCCGCATGACCTTCTTAAAGCTTTTCATCTGCGCGAGTTCGGCCTCAGCGACGAAAAGAAAAAAACAGAAGCCGTCGAGAAATGGGAAGCTATTGCCCCTGAAAAACTGGCAAAGCTCTTTTCAGATTATCTGTTTCGCATCCGCAAATGGTCAGCTAACAGCCGTGCCCGCTATTTTAGCAAACAGGATATTGATCTCTTTAAGGGTATAAATATCAACACCGTTGCGCGTTACCCCTACACCCGGCAACTGCACATCACCCACCAGTTTGTTGACCATTATAACGCGCAATATGAACGCCATATTGATGAGCAAACGCTGCATTTCCCATTTCAGCTTGACCAGAAAATTATTAATGGACGGCGTTTTTTTGACTTTGTCAGTCATTATCAGCAGCAAATTGCACAATGTGACCTGCTGTTTAAAGGCAGCGGGGCTCCTGCCCCGGACATAAAGCTGACCGGCTATGCCGGCGCAATTATCCAAGCCATTAATACTTATGAAGGACAGTACCGCAAGGGCGACCGTTATGTCAGGGCTCTGTTTGACTGTCTTCTTATTTTTTATATGGATAAATTTGGTCATGCTGAAATTGCATCTGCCATTGAGAGAATTTTCATCTGGGCTTACAGCCTGCGCCTGAAGCACTATGCGATACAGGTCGCCGGGATGGATAATTATGTTCTGGCGCATAATCTCTTTCGCATTCTCAAAGACGCAACAACTCCCGCCGATTTTCTGTGCGTTACCCTGCCTGTAGTTCACACTATAAAATCAAGTAAAATCAATAAAATAGAAGCACTTTTCAGAGAGATGGAATATTATGCAGAATAACCCGCAGCAACTCTCTGTTCACGAGCTTCTGGCCGGTGATACCCACTATGTTATTCCGGTTTACCAGCGCAACTATGCCTGGAAAGAAGGAGAGATCACACAGCTTATTCAGGATATTACAGATTATCTGCCCGGCGGCCGGCCATATTATATCGGCACCCTCATTATTTACGGGCGCAAAGATGAAAACAGGCAAAGCAGCGAGGTCATTGATGGCCAGCAAAGGCTGACAACCCTGTCTCTTCTGGCTTCATACCTCAAAAACACCCTGCCTGAGGGGCTGGCCTGGTATAAAAATCTTAATATTGAATTTGATAACCGCAGGAACTCCCAGGTAACTTTTCAGACTCTTTTTAAAGGGGGATCCAGCCAGAATATTCCCGATCCGGCTCTCATCAACACCGGCATTCTTAACGGATATCAGCTCATAGAAAAAATTCTGCCCCTTATCATCAGGGAGCATCATTTAACTCTCAAACAATTCTCTGACTATCTCTTTAATTCTGTCACGATCATGCAGGTTCAGGTGCCTGATGATACTGACCTGAATCATTATTTTGAAATTATGAACAGCCGCGGAGAGCAGCTCGAAAAACACGAAATTCTTAAAGCACAGCTGATGGAAAAACTCCCGGGCTACGAGCATACTCTCAGCATTATATGGGAAAGCTGTGCAGGGATGCAGCGTTATGTGCAAATGGGTTTCACCCCTGAACAGCGTCACAATATTTTTGGTAAAAATGACTGGGGGCGGTTTACCGCAACAAACTTCGATGCACTTCATACACTGTTAAATAAGGAGCATACTCACGCTCAGCCTCAGTCTGTTAGCCTGACAGACCTTATCACAAATACCTTTACCAGAACGGACCAGCCAGAAAACAGCAGAGAAGAGGACACGGAGCGCTTTAACTCTGTGATTAATTTCCCCAATTTTCTGCTGCATGTTTTACGAATAACTCTACGCAAGACTATCCCGCTTGATGATAAACGCCTGCTTGAAACATTTAAGGAACATCTGTTCAGCGCTGATGACCCGGCAGCTTTTATTAAACTCTTTTTCTTTAACCTGCTGCGCTGCAAATATCTGTTTGATCAGTACGTCATCAAACGTGAATACGGCAGTGCCGGAGAGAGCTGGAGCCTTAAACGCCTGACCTGGAGCGAAAGCGGCGCTTATTATGTCAGCAGCTTCAGCCAAAAACCTGAAGAAACTGACGATATTAATCATACCCTGCTCATGCTGCTCAGTGCTTTTCATGTCTCAGCCCCGACGCAGGTATATAAATACTGGCTGCATGCCGCTCTTACTCATTTATTTGATAGCCAGGCCCCCACAGGCGCTGACTACCTTAAGCATATGCACGCAACAGGCACGGCCTTTCTGTTTGACCGCTTTCTTGCCCCTGATAATGAGCGCGCATATTTTGATATAATCGATACACCGGTCTGCAAAACCCGTGCTGATACTGTGTCCGTCAGCACGCTTACCCCGATGCTGCGCTATGGTCATATCAAAAATAACTTCGTGTTTAATTTCCTCGACTATCTGCTCTGGCTTCGTAACAAAGAAAATGACGCCCATATCCGGGCTTTCGACTTTACCTTTCGCAGTTCAGTTGAGCACTACTTCCCTCGTAACCCCAGGTTTGAAAGCGATAAAATACACGCTGACGTCTGTGACTCTTTTGGCAATCTCTGCCTTATCAGTGCCGAGAAAAACTCAAGTCTGGGCAATCTCCTCCCCTCAGAAAAACAAAAAGAATACAAAAACAAACCCGCTGACAGCATCAAACAATACCTGATGATGAAAGAGGCAACATGGGATGAAAATGCCATACAGCATCATACTCAGACCATGACAGAAGCGTTTCTTCTCTGCCTCGCCGGGCAGACAGATCATTAACCACCCACGCAGAGCAGCTTTGGTGTATTATTCTGGCAGCTCAGAACGAACAGCCCCTTTCAGGAGAGAAGAATGATAAAAATACACCACCTGGCGGCCTGCGTAACCGGCGCAGCACTCTGTCTGATAACCGGGCCTGCTCTGGCACAACAAACCCCGCCTGCCGCCCTGCGTGCAGGTGACGGGCATGTGCTTGGGCAGATCAAAACCAATGGCGAAGTCGTTGACAGCAACGGCAACAGGCTGGGCAAAATTGATGCCGAGGGGAATATGCACGACCGCCTTGGTGTTATTCAGGGCAAGGTCGAGGCTGATGGCAGAGTGCGCGACAGCAGCGGCACCTATCAGGAAAACGCTGCGGCACCTGACATTCTGCGTGACAATAACGGTGTGCGTGTTGGCCGTATCGACCCCGATGGCACCGTGCGCGACAATAATGGCGTGCGCACCGGCCATATTGATGCAGATGGTACCGCCCGCGACTTTAACGGCGTGCGCCTTGGCCGCATTGATGCTGACGGCACCATGCGCGACAGCAACGCTAAAAGCATGGGCAACCTGGGAGATGACGGTACGATGCACAGCCTCAATACCGGTAAAAAATCAGCTAAATAATATGCTTGCCCCGTGCTGTTGCCTCTGCTGCCAGGGCAGGAAGCCCTGCTGAGGCATAAAGCGTGGCCAGCGCATTGTTTGCCGGCACATCACCTGGTGTTGCAAGCCGGCGCATTTCAAGAATTTGCTGCGCGCGGTTATCAGCCCCGGTGCGCAGCATAGCGTCGAGCGCAAGCTGACCAAACAGGTCACGCTGCGCATGGCTGCCACCAATATGCTCAATGCGCCCCTGCACCGGGTCAAGCCATGGCAGAACATCTTCAAAACGCCGCTCTGCATGCGCGCTCAGCGCTTCAGCCAGCGCCAGCCCGACCTCATGCCAGGCAGTATAAACACTGCTGTCTTCAGCCCCGGCAGCCTGGCGTATAGCCGCTAACAGCGCCTTCCCCTCAGGCAGGCCAGCCCGCAACAGCCCGTAGAGATAATGCAGGCTGAGAAACGGCTGTGACACATCGGCTTTGCGCACCACCAGATAAGCCCCCAGATCCTGCCAGCGCGCTCCCACATCACACCCGGCAAATTCAAGGCGCAGCAGTAAGGAGACCGCTCCGGCCTGGTCCTGCGAGAAGGTGCGCTCACGCGCCCAGCAATGCCGGTCATAAATCGCAAGAGCCGCCTGCTTCTGCCCCAGGCTAAGGTGAAACAGCGCCTTATGCCACCATAAATGCGTGTAGAGAAACGACGTCAGCCGCTTCCACTCCTGCGTATGGGCCGAAAGAAAGGCAAGCCCCTCCTCAATCCGCCCCCGGGTCAGCATCACATGGGCCAGCGCGTGCTGGGCCCACCCCTCCTGCGGGTCGATGGCCAGTGCCTTACGTGCGGCCTCCTCAGCATGGTCGAGCAAATGGCACTGCTCAAAGGCAAAAGCCCGCATACCCTGAAAATGTGCATTGTCAGCCGCTGCCTCCAGACTGAGTTCTGTCACCCGCAGCATATCGAGCGCACGGCCATTATTAAAATCATCATACTGATGAATTTTCAGAGCAATAAGGTCACGTGGCCACTGTGTCAGCACAGCGCGCAGTGTTGTGCGTACTTCCACCATGTCATCAGCCAGCCAGGCGAGCAAAACATGCAGCAAAAGCTGCTCGCGGGCATTCAGCCCATCTGCCGCCTGTGCCTTACGCGCATGTTCACGCGCGGCAGGGGGCACACCACCGGTTTCAGAGAGCATCCACAACAGGCCGGCATAAATATGCACCAGCCCGTTATGCGAGGTTTCAGCCACTGACAAAACCCCGGCGATGCACTGATGATAGCCCAGAAAACCGTTGATAAAATCATTCACACCCGCAAGGTCAGCCTGTGTGCTGACCGTTGTGGCATTGCCCAGACAATCCTCCATGCGCTCCGCCCTCTCTGCCCCTAAGCCTGACCCGCGTTAACACGGGCCAGCATGGCATCAGTCAGCATGTTCACCTCGTCAGGTTTTTCCAGCATGATCTGATGCGCACACTCATCAAGCGTATGCACCTCAGCGCCGGGCAGAGAGTCAGCCAGTTTTTCAACCGTGCTGTGTGGCACAATACCATCATGCGCACCGGCAATAAGTGTGACCGGCACAGCCGGAAGTGCCTTCAGCGCCGCTGCGGGAAACACCGGCCCCTGCCGCAGCAGTGAGCGCATCATAAACAGGCTGTTATGCCGTGTGGCATTTCGCTCAAAAGCCAGCAAAGCCGGGTCAGTGCCAGGATGCCAGGCCAGAGCCTCAAAGCGCCTGCCAAGCTGCGGGCGCAAAATCTCCATCACTGGCAGAGGCAGGTGGTCCATCCAGTTGCCAAACAGGCCACGTCGTTTATTCTCATGCGGGGCCGGGCCAAGAAGCACCAGGCCATCGACCGGTAGGACATGCCGGCGGGTCCAGACCTGCAGCAGCCAGGCCAGGGTGATGCGGCACCCGAAGGAATGCGCAATAATAATTGTTTTTTCAGTTCTGAATTTTTCAAAAATAAATGAAAAATCACGCAAAAAAGCATCAGCCGAAAAATCCTGCTCTCGCTTTGAGCGCTGACTTTTACCATGACCAAAGGCATCCCACGCCACGATATTAACGTGCTGTGGCAAAAAATGCGCAAACTGCCTGCGCCACTGGTTTTTATTGCCACCACCGCCATGCACAAAAAACAGCGTGACCGGCGCCTCAGCCTGACGGGTGGTGACATGCAGCGCACGACCGGGAGCAACTGTGAGCATCTGCTCGTGAAGGGGGGTCGTCATGAACGGTTCTCCTGAGCATGGGTTGGTAAAAGACCGGCAAATTTCTCCTGCCAGGAGGGCACACAATTCTGCCAGCCCAGCGGGGCAGCATGATACACACCCAAAGCCACAGCCCGGGCTGTGACCAGTGTGGCAGCCTGCAAAATTGCGCAGAAGGCCGCCAGGTCAGGGGCTGGTTTTTCCTCTGTCGAGACACCAAATACCGTGTCACCATCCTGCGGCAGGTGCGCGGGCAGAACCGCACGGGCCACGCCATCCTGGCCCAGAATAGCCAGGCGCTTTGCCTGCACGGGGCTCAGTGTGGCGTCAGTCGCGACAATGCCAATTGTGGTGCCGGCCACATAATCGGGTTTGATCAGCAGGTGCTGTGCCGCAGCCGCGCTGTCAGCTGGCAGACCGAGCCCGCCAAACTCCCCCTCCTGCTCGAAGGGAGCACTCCAGAAATGCGGGCCATGCCCCACGGTGGCACTGCCCACCGCGTTCACCGCCATAAGGGCAGAAACTCTGTAACCCTGGGGGGTAACCATGCTGGCACTGCCCAGCCCGCCACGCAGTGTCGCCGTTGTTGCCCCGGTGCCTGCCCCCGCTGTGCCCGCGGGCACCGGCTGCGCGGTTGCAGCCCGTGCTGCCTGCGCCCCCATATGCGCATAAGGCGAATGGAGCGGGTCTTTCTCCCCTCCGTTCGCAAGGTCAAACAAACTGGCCTGCACCACAACAGGCACCCGTATTTTACCTGGCACCGGAGGGAGTGCCGCAAACTCCTCACGCAGCACGCTCTGCACACCTGTTGTGGCGTCCAGCCCATAGACAGAACCACCAGACAGCACGATGGCATGAATGCGCTCCACCATCATTTCAGGCTCAAGCAAATGCGTGTCACGCAAAGCCGGTGCACCACCCAGCACACTGACAGAAGCAACAGCAGGCCGCGCAAAACGAATGACTGACACACCGGTACGGGCTGTCAGGTCCTGCACGTGGCCGGTGGTGATACCGGCAATACTGGTCAGGGTGCCATTCATCAGCTCAGTTCTTTCTCTCTGCTGTGTTGTAAAAGCATACGGGCCGTATCAGAACGCGGGGCCGTGAAAATCTGTTCCGCAGGGCCTTCTTCCACCACCTGGCCCTGGTCAAGCACTATAACCCTGTGGGCCATATGACGCACCACAGCCATATCGTGACTGATAAACACTAAAGAAAGGCCGGTGCGCTGCTGCTGCATAAGCAGCGTATTAAGCACCCGCGCCTGCACTGACACATCAAGTGCTGACACGGCCTCGTCTGCAATAATCAGCGCTGGCTGCCCCACCAGAGCACGGGCAATGGCAATGCGCTGGCGCTGGCCGCCTGAAAACTCATGCGCGCGGCGTGACAGCACATCTTCAGGCAGGGCCATATCATGCAGGGTCGCGCGTATCCGCCCCTGTTTTTCAGCCTCGCTCAGAGGGTGAAACAGCAAAGCCTCACGCAGAACAGCCTCCACACTCTGCCGCGGGTCAAGCGAACTGTAAGGGTCCTGAAAAATCATCTGTAATTCGCAGCGCAGCGGGCGATGCTGCTTTTGTGACAGAGCCTGCACATCGGCTCCCTTATACGTCACCTGCCCGGCGGAGGGGCGCAGCAGCCCGGCCAGCACATGCGCCAGAGTTGTTTTACCTGTGCCTGAAGCACCGATCAGCGCAACGGTCTCACCAGATCTGACGCTCAGGCTGAGGCCACGCAGCACATCAACTGCTGGCCCACCGGCACGGACGCGACTGAGAAAGAGGTTCTGTGCTGTGAGAAGATCAGTCATTGAGTGCCTCCTCCGTCATCGCCCGGGGGAACAGGCTCAGCGGTGCGCGCGGGGTAAAATGAAGCGACAGGGCCAGCAAAGACTGCAAATAAGGCGAAGATGGCTGTGCAATAACAGCTTTTGTCTCGCCATGCTCAACACACACACCATGGCGCAGCACCAGCAGGCGGTCAGTTGCACGGGCAACAAGCTCAAGGTCATGCGAGATCATCACCACAGACATACCCCTCACCTGCACCTGCTCACGGATCAGGCTGACCACCAGCTCACGGGTGGCGGGATCAAGAGCTGTTGTAAATTCATCGGCTATCAGCACATCAGGCTCAGCAGCCAGAGCTGCAGCCAGAAGCACGCGCTGGCGCTGCCCGCCTGAAAGCGCATGCGGGTATAATTTCTGCACTGACAGGCCATCAGCCAGCCCCACGGCAGCAAGCCAGCGGGCGGCACGTTCTGCGCGCTCTGCACGGGTCAGTGTCGCAGGCAGCCCCTCGGCCACATGAGCCGCAATGCTCATGCCGGGGTTAAGAGCCTTCATCGGCTCCTGGGGGACATAGCCAAGCACCCGCCCGCGCAGGCGGTAACGCTGCCCGGGTGCAACAGAGCGCAGAGTGGTGCCGTGAATATACACATCACCCGCAACAGAAAAACCCTGCGGCAACAGCCCGAGACAGGCCAGCCCCAGCGTGGTTTTGCCACTGCCTGACTCCCCCACAATGCCCAGAACCTCACCGGCTCTGAGCTCAAGGCTCAGGTCGCTGAGCACAATACGCCCGCCGGCGGCCTGCGGCAGGGTTACGCTCAGATTTTCAAGCCGCAGGGGCGTGGTATGTGTCGTCACGAGGTTTTCTCCTGCCTGGCAAAAAGGTCACGCAGGCCATCTCCCAGCATATTGATGCCCAGCACCAGCAGCACAACTATAACCCCGGGCACGACCACCAGCACGGGATGGTCAAACAGATGCACCTGGTATGAGGCCAGAATACGCCCAAGCTCGGGCAAGGGTGGAGGCGCCCCCAGCCCCAGGTAAGACAGGCCTGTTTCGGCCAGCAGAGCCAGCGCAACATTGACCGAAAACTGCACCAGCAGACCAGGGGCCATGTTGGGCAGCACGTGCCGAATATGGATCTGCCACGGTGTAAGGGCTGAAAGGCGGGCTGCGGCAATATAGTCCTGCGCCAGAATAGCCGAGGCCGCCTGCTGGCTTAGTCTGATAAACCCGGGGATGAAGAAAATAGCGAGCGCGAAAACCTCCTCCCCCATACCCGCACCATAAAGCGTGACCAGCAACGCCGCCGTAATGACCGGAGGGAAGGCAATGCCAAGCTCAACCACGCCACCGGTGAGGATTTTTGTCCGTCGGCCTTTTTCCGCTGCGAGCAGACCGGCACTGCCCCCCGCACACAGGGCCAGCACCATTGCGACCACACTGATGCCAAGGCTGTTAACAGCCGCTACCAGAGTATAAGCCAGCGTGTCACGCCCCAGCGGGTCAGTACCAAGCCAGTGCTGCCAGGAAGGTGCGAGCAAACGATGGTGCAGGTCGATACCAAAGGGATGAACCTGGTGATACACCCACAGCGCAGCACCTGGCTGCAGCACGCAGGCCAGTGAAACCACACCCCAGAGTAACCCCGCCCGTGAAAGGCCCCATGGCCTGCGGGCCAGTGAAAGCGCACTCATACGCCCTGCCCCTCTTTGTCAGAATGTGCCCGGGGGTTAAGCCGGTTTTCAACCCGCTCAGACAGGCCTTTTTCAAAAATCACCAGAGCAACAATTAATAAAACACAGATCTGCACCACGGGCACATCGCGCTGGTTAACGGCGTCGAGCAGTAAAGCCCCGGTGCCTTTAAGGTTAAAAACATTCTCGACAATAATCGTGCCTGATAACAGCAGCGGAATTTGCAAAGACAAAACCGCCAGCACAGGCGGCAGGCTGCGCGGCAGCACATGGCGCAGCAGCACGGCTGGTTCTGACAGGCCATGTGCGCGGGCTGTCAGCACAAAAGGCTCCTCCAGCACTGCGATAACAGCAGAGCGTGTATAGCGGGCCAGCACCGCAGCCTGCGGCAGGGCCAGAGCCACAGCCGGCAGCAGCAGAGATTTAAACGCAGGCCAGGGGCCGCTCTCCCACCCGGCAAACCCGCCCGCTGGCAGCCAGTGCAGTGTAAGAGCAAAAAAACCTGTCAGCACCATGCCAAGCCAGAAGTCAGGCACGGCTTTGGTCAGCTGTATGCCCCCCATAAGCACAATATCAGCCGAGCTGCCCCGCTTAATGGCCGCAAGCCCGCCCAGTGGCACCCCCAGCGCAACTGCAAGCACCAGAGCCAGCCCGGCCAGAGGAGCAGAAAGCTGCAGTCGCTCTGACAAAAGCTGCCACACCGGCACGTTATAGCTGTAACTTTCGCCAAAATTACCCTGAAATAAGCGCCCCAGCCACTGCACATACTGCACCGCAAAAGGCTGATCGAGCCCCATTTTATGATGCAGGGCGGCCAGGGTTTCGGGCTGGGCATCAACCCCCAGAATAACCTCTGCCGGGTCACCTGGCAGTAAAGCCATGCACGAAAAAATAAGCGCACTTGCAAGCACAAGCAGCACAAGCCGCCCGCCGGCAAAACGCAAAAAGCCTTTAACAGAAGATGACATTATGGCCCCCAGGAGGCAGCAGATAACGGGCAGGCAGGCAGAGGCTGGTTGTTCCACATCCCCTTTATCTGAGCGCGTGTTATGTTTGTTCTGGGGGTAAAGAACAAATAGATATTGGGCACGTCATGAGCCAGTTTTTCCTGCATTTGAACCGAGAGCGCATGACGCTCAGCAGGGTCCGCTGCTTTTTCATAAGCCGCATAAAGAGCCTGAAATTCGGCATTATTATAGCCAAAATAATAGTTCTTACGGGCATAGATATTTAAATCATCAGGCTCGGTATGTGCAATGATGGTCATATCAAAATCATGATGACCAAAGACCTGTGCAAGCCATGCAGGCCACTCAAGCTGCTGTATGGTGACATTCAGCCCCACCTGCTCAAGATAGGCCGCAATGACCTCACCCGTGTTGCGGGCGTAGTCGATGGGAGGAAGAGCAAGCCTGAGGCGTGTGCCCGGCTCAACCCCGGCCTGCTTTAAAAGCTCTTTCGCCTTTTCTGGATTATAAGGATAAACACCCGATAAATCAGTGAAATCGGGGTTTTCGGGGCTCATATGTGAGCCGATAACCCGCGCACCTGGCACATCTGACACCTCAGCAATGCCCCTGCGGTCGATCGCATAGGCCAGAGCCTGCCTGACCAGTGGCTGCGCCAGAAGCTTCTGGCGGTTATTAAGGGCAAGAATACCCTTAAACGGCGCCAGCCCCGAGCGCATAACAAAGTCAGGGTTATGAGCAAAACGTATGAGCATCTCAGGGGCGGGAAAGCTGGGATAAGCGTCAAGCTGGCCGTCGAGCAGAGCATTAGCCGCTGCCATCGGGTCAGAATAGAAACGAAACACCACCTGACTGAGATGCGCCTTCTCGCCCCGGTAATCGTCATTACGCGTGAGGGTTACGCTGTCACCACGTTTCCAGCTTTTAAAAACAAAAGGCCCGGTGCCAACAGGGTGCTGCCCGTTACCCGCAGCACTGGCAGGAGAGACAATGACCGCATCGCCCCAGCTCAGCTCAGAGAGGAAGCTGCCATGAGGGGCGTCAAGGCTTATATCAACAACATCATCTGACGGGCAGCTGATAGTTTTGATATTTTCAAAAATATGTTTTTGTGGATTAAGACTTTCCGGAGCCTTAGCGCGCTCAAACGTATATTTAACCGTTGCGCAGGTCAGAGCTGAACCATCGTGAAAACGCACGCCCGGCTGCAGGGTAAAATGATAAAGCAGCCCGTCGGGGGAGACAGACCATGATTTTGCCAGCAGCGGCTGCACCGTGCCGTGCTCATCAACCCCGGTCAGCCCTTCAAAAATATTGGCATAAGTGACAATGCGTATCCCCTCAGCAGGGTTTGCTGTCGGGTCGAGTGTCGGCGGGGAGACATTAACCCCCACGGCAATGCTGTTGTTCTGCGCGCTGGCCAGTGCCGCAGAAACAGGCAGAACAGCCACCAGGCTCAGCACAACACCGGCCTGAAAACTTCTTTTTTTATAAAAAGATTTTTTATAAAACATCAGGTCATTTCACCGGGTTTGGGACGGGAAAGCCCCAGATGCTCGCGCAGAGTGCTGCCGGTATATTCTTTACGAAACAGCCCGCGCCGCTGCAGCTCAGGCACCACGAGGTCAACAAAGTCATTCAGGCTTTTTGGCAGCACGGGGGGCATTACGTTAAAGCCATCAGCTGCACCGGTGGTAAACCACTCCTCAAGCTGGTCTGCAATCTGGCTGGCATCTCCCCATATCGTCCAGTGGCCACGCGCACCGCTGACTTCAAGATAAAGCTCGCGAATAGTCATGTTACGCCGGCGGGCCATTTGTAAAAGCAGTGTCTGACGACTCTGATTTCCGTTAATCACTGCCGGGGGTTCGGGCAGCGGGCCATCAAGCGGCAGGCCGCGCAGGTCGGTACCGGTCATACGTGAAAGCAGCAGCAAACCCACCTCAGGATGGGTCAGGTTATCAAGCTGGTCTTTCAGGTCTTCAGCCTCAGACTGCGTGCGCCCGACCAGAGGGTAAACGCCGGGCATAACTTTAAGGGCATTCACCGGCCGGCCAATAGCACGCATACGATTATGCAGGTCGGTGCGAAAAGCACGGGCCACCTCAATTTCCTGCTGGGCAGTAAACACCATCTCAGCCGTTTCAGCGGCAAGCTGCCGCCCTGGCTCGGAAGAACCAGCCTGCACCAGCACCGGCCGCCCCTGGGGTGAGCGCGGAATATCGAGCTGGCCTGATGCCCCGAACAATGTGCCCTCATGCTCTACGCCGCGGCGCAGGGCGGGGTCAAAAAACAGGCCATTTTCAACATCACGGATAAAAGCGCCATCGTCCCAGCCATCCCAGAATTTTGTGACCAGGTCAGCAAATTCGCGTGCACGCTGATAACGGTCAGCGTGGCGCACATGGTCAGGCACACCATAATGCACTGACTCACGCACATTGGCTGTTGTAACGAGGTTCCACCCTGAGCGACCGCCATTGATCTGATCGAGGGAGAGGAACTGCCGGGCCAGCTGATAAGGCACAGAATAGGTTGTGCTGACAGTGCCGATAACACCGATGCGCTTTGTAACGGCAGACAGAGCCGAAATAAGCGTAAGTGGTTCGAAAGAGGACGCATAGGTCATGCGTTTAAAACCTTCGATACCATCCTCATCAATACCGCTGGTAAAATCAGCAATAAACACGGCGTCAAACAGGCCACGCTCGGCAGTTTGCGCCAGCTCAACATGATGCTGAAAGTTTACACCTGCATCTTTCACAGAACCAGGGTGACGCCATGCGGCCGCATGATGCCCCGTGGGCAGAAGAAAAGCAGCAAGGCTCATGGCACGGGACATATAACGATACCTTTTCGTGATACAGGCGACATAGCAGACAGAGCAGGCACCATATACGGCACTTTATGCACTTTCTGACCACAACAGAGAGTGCACGATATAAGCTAAAAATTCAAAACACAAGACGATGCAGGTTTTATTTTTACTAAAAATAATAGTGATTAAAACCCTCTGAAAAAATAAATTATCTTATTGTTTTTATGTTGTTTATTTGAGAATTATCATTTTATAAATGATGCGAATTCGAAATTATTGATAAATTTTAATCAAAATATAACTACTTTTTTGTGGTATTTTTATTTCACGACAATATTGTTGCAAAAATGAAACCAGCACAAACACAAAGCCTGATATGATGTAAGGATACGCGCCACCATGCGCCACACAATGCCAGCCCGATGTTAACACCCGCAACCTTTTTCACCAGTTTGTGCACTCACCCTCCATCAGGGACCTTATAATTATGTTCGCCCAGAAGGCTTTGTTCTCCCTCAGGCTTCAGCCTTTTTCTCACAGATATGTACTGCTCGCATCAGGCATTTTACTGTTTACCTTAAGCGGGCAGGCCCTTGCACAGACGCAGACCGCCCTCGCAAAAACAGCGCACACAGCAGACAAAAACAAAAGCAAAAACCGCCACAGCCCCGCACAGGCTGCAAAGCCTGCCAAAGCCACAGGAAACGCAGTTGAAGGCGGCACAGAAGAAGTGCTGGTGACCTCTGAACGACGCGCTGAAAGCCCGCAGAATATTGGCACATCCCTCAGCGTCATCAGCGGCAAAACACTGACCACACGTAACGTCAATAACGTGTTTGACCTGCAGTATCTTACCCCCTCCCTTCAGGTCACACCACAGTTTGGCAGCGGGCAATATGCTTTTGCTATTCGTGGGGTGGGCTTTAACGATTATGCCAGCAATAACTCCCCCACTGTTGGCGTCTATGTTGATGAAGTCGCAAACCCCGTACCTTTTGCCACCAACGGTATGATGTTTGACATTCAGCGCGTTGAGGTGCTGCGCGGCCCGCAGGGCACACTTTATGGCCGCAACACAACGGGCGGTGCCATTAACTACATTCTGAACAAACCAACATCGACTTTCCACGCTGGTGGTGACGTGCAGTATGGCCGTTTTGGCAGCACAAAAATTGACGGCTATATCTCTGGACCGCTGTCTCAAAAACTGCGCTATCGTCTGTCAGGTGAGACCGAACAGGGCGGAGCCTGGCAGCATAACAGTGACGGCATAAAACTTGGCCGGGTAAACCGTGGCGCAGCACGCCTGCTGCTCGATTATCAGGCCACTGACACGCTGAAGTTTGAGTTTAACCTGCATGGCAGCCGCGACCGCTCTGACGCAAACGGCCTGCACCTTTACAGCCCGATGTCGGCCTTTAACGCGCTCAACCCTTCTGCGCCGATTTATCCGGTCAGCTCTGACCGGTATGAAACCAACTGGGGTACATCATCAGAGTTTGCAAAGCAGCTTGGCATCAGACCCAACACCAAACCGTTTTCGCATATTGATGTGGGCGGCATGAGCTTTCGTGCAGAAAAGAAACTGCCTTTTGTTACCATCACTGATCTGATCAGCTATGATAACATGCAGCGCCAGACTTATATGAATTTTGATGGCTGGTCATCAGCTCTGGCCGATGTCGCCTTTAACACCCGCGCAAGTGTGCTGGCTAATGAGCTGCGCTTTACCTCGCCAGGCAAGCGGAGACTCACCTGGGTAGGGGGTATTTACTACGCCCACCAGTATATGAACGATCATTATCAGTCGGGCTTTTCTGACCTGTATGGCTTTGATGAGGACCTGCGCTACACCCAGATGGTTAACACCATCAGCGGGTTTGGTCAGGCCACTTATCACATCACGCCTAAACTGCGCATTACAGGCGGGCTGCGTATTGAGCATGAACAGCGCACGCTCTCTAACATGAGCTCATACGAAATTATGAATGGTGTCATTACCAACCCTGGTAACGTCGTACGTCATGAAGGAACCGACTACACCCTGCCCTCAGGCAAGTTTGAAATACAGTATAACCCCATAAAAAATGACATGCTCTATGCGTCGTTTACACGGGGTATAAAATCGGGTGGTTTTACCACCTATAACTCGGGCTCTGTCGGGGTAGCCTCAGCACCCTTTAAGCCTGAATCGCTCCTGGCGTATGAGGTCGGCAATAAGTTCTCCCTCCCCTCGCAGCATCTGCGCTTTAATGTTGCCGGTTTTTATTATGAATATAGTAACCAGCAAATTCAGTCTGCCTCACTCAACCCTAAAACCGGCCTGGTCGGCTCAATTGTTAATGCGCCACGCTCGCATATGTATGGCGGAGAGATTGAAGCAGAATGGCACCCTCTGCGCGGGCTTACCCTTTCACAGTCAGCGGGTTTTGCAGTCGGGGCATTTGACAAATTCTCATCTCTTTACAGCGCACATATTGTGAATGGCCTTTATGTCGGTGATTACCGAAACCGTAAGGGAGAAGAATTACCTTTTCCAAAATTCACGGTAAACGGGTCAGTCAGCTACACTTGGGATCTTGGACGTTATAACCTGACAACCGGCATAGATTACAGCCTGCGCAGCACTTACCACTCTCTGTTTGGCTCGCTCTATAACGTGGCAGGCTATACCTTATGGGGGGCTGATATGTCGTTCGGCCCCAAAGATGGCAAATGGACAATAGCAGCCTTTGGTAAAAATATTTTTGACAAAAAATATGACGTAGAAAGGAATTATTTTGTTCAGGGTGCTAATATTGCCCTTGCCGGTATGCCCGCCACATGGGGTGTGCGTTTAAGTGTGAATTATTAAAACGTACATCTGATCAGCCCGGCTTCGTTTCACGCGGGAGCCGGGTTATAAAACAGAGTAATGCGATCAGTAATGGTGCAGAACAGACCACTACCATATAGACCAGGAACCCAATACTGTTCTGGAAATCAAAAATATAATCGAAAACCGGCATAGCACTTCTGCCAAGCTCATGAATACAAAAGAGCAGACCAAAAACCGCACCCATACATGAAAAATCAGCAGGAAAACGGAAACAAATACAGGCACTCAAAACAATGCAGCTCAGAAATGCAGCATAAAAAATCATCATGATTGTAAAATTTAATTCTGCAGGCACATAAAATCCTGAAGTCATCGTTATTAATTTTAAGATAAAAAACACACCAAGCAAAAAAAATGGTGATATATATTTACTCAGAACACCGAAAAGACAAACAGAGACCATTTCTACAACACCAAGGCAGATAACAAATAAATAAGAATTATTCCCAGCCTCCGTCTCTCGTATAAAATGTATTAATAAAGAATCATGGAATGATAAAATCAAACCAGTACACAGCATAGCTGACGCCAGTACCAGAAAGGCACGCGTTCTGATAAAAGTTACAATCTGAGTATTAAAAAAAGCCTGCTTTAATGGCCTGGAGCGCATTGCTGTATCAGCTACTCTGGCCAGCTGCGCCCGCAACATATAACAGAGAAAACAACCCAGAATACAAAACAGCAGACCACAAAAATACGCTGCACTCTGCCAGGAGAGTGTTTTCTCAAGCTTCTCCCATAGCTGAACAAAAGCAATATACCCGCCCCCCATAGCACTCACCATCAGAGCATAACTCAGACCCGCTCTCTGCCGCGGCAAAGACTGGCCCGTCAGAACAAAAAGAGGAACGTAAGTGGCACTCGCCTGTGCGGCAGCAAGCCACACCCCCGCGACGAGAAGAAACCACAAGGAATCTGTACAGGAAGGCAGCGCAAACAGTGCTGAGGCAGACAAAAATGAACCTGCAACCAGAACACGGGCCGCCCCATATTTATCACTTAATACGCCTGAAACATAAGAAGAAAAACCAAAGCTGACTGAATAAAGAACCGGTAACGCAACAAGCCAGGCAGAATGAGATAAAAAACCCCTGAACTGTATATAATAGATTAAAAACATCATCTGCATCGCACTGGCGCATAACAGAGTAAGGAAGCCACAGAACAGGTATTTCATATTTTCTCGTTTAGATGGCGTAAGATTAAAAATTAGTAATATACTATAACCAGCTGATTTAATACCCGGAAAACCCGCTCTGCCCCTGCATAAACAGCGCAATAAATAACTATTTAATATCGTTATTTAAAATGAAATAAACACATATTCATATAAAAATATGCAAAATGTATTTTTTTCGTGTTGTAAAAATTATAATTCACACTATTTAGAGTGTAATATGTTTCGCAGATTTCGCACCATTGTAGCAAGGAGAATGGTTCCATGCTGAATAAAACACTATTTTCTGGCGTTATTACTGCTGGTGTTGTTTTTGCACTGAGCAGCCTGGTCATACCCGTGCAGGACGCCCGCTCAGCCATACTCAGCCTGTCACAGGCCACGTCATGCCTGTTTCAGTATGACGCAGCCATGCCTGCACTTAAAGCTGATGTAAAATAACAGCCATTACCCGGCTGTTATGAAGGATGGCAGGTATCACCTGCTTTTTTATACCACTCCTGCGCCTGACCTTTATTTTCAGGCACACCCTGCCCGTAAGCATATAACTGGCCTATGCGGCACATCGCATCAGAGTTACCTGCCCGCGCTGCCTGCTCGTACAGCCCTAACGCTCTGGTATAGTCCTGGTCGTCACCTGAGGCATCATTATACAGGCGGCCAGCGTTAAACATACCATCAGGGCTGCCTGCCTCAGCGGCCTTTTTATACCAGGTCAGCGCTTTCTCTTTATTGACTGGTGTGCCCAGCCCCAGCTCATACATCTCGGCTGTGCTGAACATGGCGCGGATATTGCCGTTTTCGGCGGCCATTTCATACAGGTGCAGGCCTTTTTTATAATCATGCGTACCGCCCTGACCGTTGCAGTAAGCTGTAGCAATATCAACAAGCCCCTGAGTTTTCACTGCCTGCTCAGAGCGTTTCTGCCATTTTGCTGCTTTTTTGCGGTTAACAGAGACACCCCTTCCATTTTCATACAGCGTTGCCAGGCGTGACATCGCGACCGCATTGCCTGCATCAGCTGCTTTTTCATACCATTCATGCGCTTTTTCATAATCCTGCGGCACACCATGCCCCTGCTCATAAAGCGCACCCAGGTCAAGCATAGCGGTTGCCCCGCCTGCAGCAGCCGCTTTTTCATACCACTCAAATGCCCGGTTATAATCAAGTGGCACGCCTCGCCCTGTTTGATACAGCGCACCGAGGTCGGTCATTTTCTCAGCGCTGTCAGCACTGAATGTTGATGGTCCGGGCGCTTTTTTGGCTGCCACCACCGGCGGATGAGCCCTGGCAGGCGCAGCCAGCGCCCGCACCGGAGTAAGAGGCACTATCAGCGACAGTGAAAGAAAAGCAAAAGAGCCGGATAAAGAACGCAGTGCTGTCATAATAATCTTTACACCCATCAGAAATGCAGTGCAGTTAACTGCGTTACTGCTGTGAAAATCAAAAGCAAACAAAAAAAGAATGTCTTTGTGTTTATTTTTTGGCAACTATCATATTTCAGTCAGCATGACACGTAACGCTGGTTTTTTCATACCAGAACTGTGCTTTCTGCTTATCCTCGGCAACACCATAACCATGTTCATAAAGCGCGGCTATACGACACATGGCATCGCTATTGCCTGCAGAAGCTGCTTTTTCATACCATTCGCGGGCCATACCGTAATTCTGAACAACGCCGTGGCCTTTTTCGTATAAAACACCAAGAGAAGTCATGGCTGAGCTGCTGCCTGCCTGTGCGCCCTGCTGATAAAGCTCGCGCGCCCTGACATAATCCTGCGTGACGCCCTGGCCACTATCATACAGCCTGCCAAGATTGGTTATCGCACTGACATTACCCTTTTCAGCAGCCTGCTCGTACAGCTCGTGCGCTTCGCCATAGTCCTGCTGCACACCACAGTTACCGGTTTCATACAGCACGCCCAGACTATTCATCGCGCTGTCATTCCCCTCGTCTGCTGCCTGATGATAGAGCTGAAGGGCTTTTTCACAGCTTTTTGCCGCGCCATGACCATACTGATACAGCCTGGCAGCGTTCACTATACCGTCTGTATCACCGGCCTGACCGGCCTGCTGATAATAATCGAGCGCCTTTGTGTAGCTTTGAGGCACACCAAGACCACCCTCATATAAAACACCGATATTTCTGGCCGGCGCTTTATGATCACCCGCCCGGAATGCCTTGTGATACCACTCAAACGCCATGGCATAATTCTGCGCGACGCCTTTACCGGTTTTATATAAAACCCCAAGATTATTCATCGCCTGAACATTACCGGCAAGAGCGCCTTTTTCGTACCACTGAAAGGCTTTTCTCTCATCCTGCTGAACACCTTTGCCTTCAGCATAAAATATGCCGGTATACAGCATAGCCTCAGAATTACCGGCAACAGCTGCCTTGTGATACCACTTAAACGCGTTCTCATAGCTGCGCACAACACCATGCCCCTGCCGGCAAAGAGTCGCCAGATGCACCATGGCCCTGACATTGCCGGCGCTGGCACCTTTTTCATAATAGTAAAAGGCAGATGTATAATTTCCTGGCATATCATCTGCGCCATTTTCATAGAAATGACCCACAGCAAAAAAAACTTCACCCTGAACAACAGACACATAAGAGTGGGTCAGAGCCGCAGTGCTGTCTGCTCTGATCGTGTCAGATTTATTGAAATAACCAAAACATAAGAATAAAAATAAAAAACTGACTCCACATAATTTTAATATGTTTTTCATAACAGACTGTTTTTATCCTTAAAAAGTTATTTATATTTTTATTTAAATACAGTTCACTATTTAATAAATAAAACCTGGAATTTTATCTTATTTTATCTGCATAAAAATTTAAAGCTCTTAAGTGTTCAGGGGCTCTAGCATAACAAGCAAAATCCCCACAACCCGAAAAATGAATATTTTTTCAACTTCTGGTATTATCTATATAAATGTATCAACCATACATTTTATATATTTTCCTGCATAATTATTAACTTTAATATGTTTTTCAATAAGATACCTGTTTTTCAACAGAAACACCTGCCTGCATCCGGCTTTTTATTTCGAATAGAAAATAATTACTGAGTTTTCGAAAATTCCCCGCCAGATAAAACCTGCCCTTAGTATCTGATTACCTTATATAAACTGAAGAGTTCTGCCTCACACAACTGTCATTTTTCGCTGGTATAAAGTCAGCCTACAGTCATAATAAGCGTTTCTTCAGCCTGCACATCAGGCACACCCCGAAGAAAAATAAAACCAACAAAAACACCGTTGTACAAACGGGAGCACTGGGGAAAATTTACTCATGACCTGGCAACAGATCTACGATCCCGTCGGCAATATCTGGCTTTCGGGCCTGGTCGCACTCACGCCCATTCTCTTTTTCTTTTTTGCTCTTCTGGTTCTCAAACTCAAAGGGCACATTGCCTGCACCATTACAGTAGGTATCACCCTGGCCATTGCCATTCTGTTTTATAAAATGCCTGCCCTGACTGCTGTCAGTGCCGGGCTTTATGGTTTTTCCTACGGGCTGTGGCCTATTTCATGGATCATCATAGGCGCTGTATTTTTATATAAAATCTCGGTCAAAACCGGGCATTTCGACATTATCCGCCATTCGATCTCCTCTGTATCAGAAGATCACCGTATTCAGGTTCTTCTTGTTGCCTATAGTTTTGGTGGCTTTCTGGAGGGAGCCGCTGGCTTTGGCGCACCTGTGGCCATTACCACCGCCCTTCTGGTGGGCTTAGGTGTGCCTGCCATCACTGCCGGCGGGCTGTGTCTGATTGCTAATGCTGCGGCCGGTGCCTTTGGGGCTATGGGCATTCCGGTCATTGTAGGGGCACAGGTTATTGGCGCGGCACCTGACGCTGTCAGTGCTCATGTTGGCTACCTGCAAATGGTCATTGCTTTTATCATCCCGATCTGGCTGGTGGCTATGTCTGACGGCCTGCGCGGTCTGCGTGAAATCTGGCCGGCTATTTTTGTTGCCGGCGCCTCCTTCGCCCTCCTTCTGGGTGGGACAGCCGTGTTCATCGGCCCTGAGCTGCCCGATATTATCGCCCCCCTGGGCACACTGATTATTCTGCCGTTTTTTCTGCGCTTCTGGCAGCCAAAGCATATCTTCAAATTTAAAAACGACACACAGGCCGTCACTCCGGCGGTCACGGCACGTGCCTGCAGCATGGCTGAAATTGCCCGAGCATGGTCTCCTTTTGTTATTCTGACTTTCTGTGTCGCCCTGTGGAGCCTTAAACCTGTTAAACGTCTGTTTGCTGCCGGTGGCCCGCTGAACTGGACAACACTGACTTTTAACTTCCCCGGTTTGCACGACAAGGTGCTCAAAAGCCCGCCGCTGACAGATATGCCAACACCATATCACGCCGTTTTTCACCTCGATTTTATCTCATGTGTTGGTACGGCCATTATTCTTTCCGCCATCATTTCAGTGTTTGTGCTGAGAATGAAGCCAGCCGTTGCCGCCGAGACATTTTTTGAAACAATCAGCAGCCTCAAAATCTCTATTTATGCCATTGGCATGGTGCTGACCTTTGCGTTTCTGGCCAATTACTCAGGCCTTTCAACTACGCTGGCTCTGGTTATGGCCCGCTCAGGCCGTGCCTTTACCTTTTTCTCACCTGTGCTGGGCTGGCTTGGTGTTTTCCTCACCGGGTCTGACACCTCATCAAACGCCCTGTTTGGCGGGCTTCAGGCTGCAACCGGGCGACAGATCGGGGTAACAGCAGATATTCTCATCGCAGCGAATACGGTTGGCGGTGCAGTCGGCAAAATGATCTCACCACAGTCCATTGCTGTGGCCTCTGCCGCTGTGGGCCTGACCGGCCAGGAAGGAAAGCTGCTCGGTTTCACACTAAAGTGCAGCATTATCCTTGCGCTGCTGTGCGGTGCAGCGACCTCACTGCTCGTCTATATTTTTTAACACCTGCACCTGATACGCCTTAGCCTGCAGTTAAGGCGTATTGTGCAGCGGCCCCTGTTACATACCGGCATTAACCGTCGGCGTGGCCTCACGGTCGCCAATCAGCACGACCAGCAGATTTGAAATCATTGCAGCACGCTGCTCGGGTGGAAGCGGCGCGCCCATACGCTTTTCAAGGCTGTTCAGCGCATCATCAATAATAGCAACTGCCCCTTCGGTAATGATACGCCGGGCAGAAATAACCGCACTGGCAGCCTGCTTACGCAACATTGCCCCGGCAATTTCAGGAGCATAGGCAAGGTGAGAAATGCGCGCTTCAACAATCTCTATCCCCACAGAAACCATGCGCTGCTGTAACTCGTTAAGCAACAGGCCGGCCAGGGCATCGCTGCCGTCACGCAGTGTCAGGCCAGAGTGAATGGGGTGCTCAGGCGGGTGGCCTGTGGCATCAGGCTGTTCGGTCGGATCGTAAGGATACTGGCTTGCCAGCACCCGCAGCGTTGTTTCACTTTGTGCGGCAACATAGTCCTGATAATCATCAACCTCGAGCAATGCACAGGCAGCCTCTGACACGCGCCAGATAATAACAGCCCCGATCTCGACCGGGTTGCCCACAGCATCATTGACCTTCAGGGGGCCGCTTTCTTCCGTTTTCAGTCGTAAAGAGACTTTTTCACGAGAATAAAACGGGTTTATCCACCAGAAACCCGGGCGCGCCAGAGTGCCACGATAAGCCCCCAGAAACAGACACACAACGGCCTGATTCGGTTGCAGCACAACCAGCCCCTTAAGGACGAGTAAAGCAAATATCAGCAGGGTCGCACCCACAGCAGGCCCTGCCACCGCGCCGGCACCAGGGAGATCGGGATCAGAATGCGTGATACAAAACAGAGCCGGAAGCGCCAGCAACACACCGACGCCCAGCGCAGCCCAGGCACTCATCGAAAAAAGTACACGCTCAGCAATGCGCTGCGTGACGCGCTTTTTATTTTCAACATCTGGCACAGGCTCAGACGATAAAGCATTAACCATTAAAAAAGACCCTTTATTACAGAAGAAACGGGCCATTAATGCTGCCCTGAGCCAGGCGGATACTAGCAGACCGACTTCTGCACGACTATCTTTTTCAATAATCAGGCAGAATATTAAACAAAGCTCAGTCTGCTATGCTGCTGCCCGTCAGCCCCGAAATTATCTGCGGCAAGCCAGCGTTTATAACCTGCACGCAGGCGGGGCCATTCCTGGTCAGTTATCGCAAACCAGGCGGTGTCACGGTTATGGCCTTTTACAACCATGTGCTGGCGAAAAAGCCCCTCAAACCTGAAACCAAAACGCTCTGCTGCACGCTTTGAGGGTTCATTTGCGTTATCACACTTCCACTCAAGCCGCCTGTAGCCCAGAGCAAAAACATAATCCGCCATAAGGAAGAGTGCTTCTGTTGCAACACGCGTGCGGGCTATGGCCGGCCCCCATAAAATACTGCCAATTTCTGTTACACCATGGGCTGTGCTGGTGCGCATCAGAGCCTGTCGCCCCTCGGCCCGCCCGGTCACTTTATCAATAACCGCAAAAAATAACGGGTCCTGACCGGCAGCGGCTTTCTCTGTCCAGGCGTGTTGTGCCGCAGGGTTTGCAGGCACCTCGTCAAAAAGATACCTGAAGCGTGCCTCTGCTCCAGGGGCTGTCGCCGCCTCGAATAATGTCTGTGTATGCTGTGCAGCATCCAGGGGCACGAGTGCCGTAAACGTGCCCTCCAGCCTTTTACGCTCAGGCGCGGGCGCGCCCTGCCAGTCTGAACACACCCTCTGATCCTCCTGTGGTTTATTATAGCAGTCGCTGGGCCATATAGGGGGATGAGGCATCAAAAAATTCCTTATTATGCGTAAGTTCAGCTTCTATCACCTGCAGGCTTGCCAGCGCACGCAGCATCTCCTCACGCACCGACAAATTCATCTCCATACGTTCACAGCGCTGAAGACGCAGGGCAGCCAGATGCGCCGCCCGGGCTGTGCGCCCGTACTGACGGCCATATCGCCCTGAGAAATGCTGCATACGACGCAGCAGAAGCTCCACCGCCCGCTCGGCCTCTGATGACAGGACATGCCGTGACATAATGGCCCGCAGGCTCAGAATATTAAGCCCGATCGTAATGGCTGATAACACGCCGCTGATATAGCTTTGCAAAACAAGAGATTTCTTATCCCCTGATATAGAAGAAAGAGAAACAAAATTCTCAATCCCCCGGCCAATCACCTCGGCTGGTGACGGAGGATTGCTCCAGGTCGCCAGGCGCCGCATCAGACGTAAAATGCCCGCACGCATATCCCAGCGCAAACCATCAGGATCAACCGGCAGGAAAACGCGATACATCCACATGACATATGTCATTGATAAAACGAGCGGCAACGCCGTGTTAAAATAAAGCAGCTCATCCATCCGCCCCTGGTTCATCGGGCCGACCAGAATAGGCAGAAACAGATTATAGGCCACCGCCCCCAGCACCAGAGCAGGAGACGCAAAAGCCAGCCCCCCCAGCAGCATAGGTACAGCCAGACACATAGCCAGCATCTCGTATGTCGTGGGGTGTGACATCACCCACAAATCAAGCACGCCACAGGCAAGTACTGAACATAATGTGCCATGGAGAAAGGCCCGTGTCGCCAGAGCAGGCTGCTCAAGTGTGGAGAATAACGAACAGACAATGGAAACAAACATCAGAAATGTAAGACCATCAGGCCAGGCGGTTGTGATCCATATCAGCCCGGCGAAAAAGATAGTAACCGAAGCCCGCAAACTGTTCGTAATCGCCACCGGCCAGTCACGGTAGCTATGCATACCATAATGAAACGTGTCGTGCGGCTGAGGGTTACGGCTCATCTCAAACTGCTCAAGCGTAAGCCGCAGTTCGTTCAGCACCTCATTAAGCTTGTGTAAAAGCTGCCCCTGCCCGGCGATAATCCCTTCACGCTGCATATCAACAGGGGGGCGAACTGCGGCCGTCATTTCAGCCTCAAGGCAGAGTGCGGCCATTGAGCGGCAAAGCCCCTGAAGCTGCACCAGTTCAGCCAGCACCGGAACAGCAGACATATCAGCCTGTAACCTGTCAGGTAAAACCTGCAAAAAGCGCTCTGTCTGTTCAATAATCTGCTGAAAATCGCTCCCCTTCTCCGCCACCGTGCCTTGCAGGGCTAACAGTTCCATCCCCCGTGAGAGCAGCACCGTCATGGCCGCGAGTGCTGCCCTGGCATGATCACCCTCATGATGGTGTTTACCCATTTCAATTTCAGCAAACTCGATCTGGTCACTCAGGGTCAGGATAGTCCCGAAGACATCGGATGAAGAGACAACAGCCTGACGGTCACCCTTTATGGTGCTGATCAGCGTGCGGGTGGCGCCGCCAAAAGCCTGCACAAAATTTGCTGCCAGCCTGTTTTTCGCACGGTTTTCCAGACGATACTGAAACAGCGATGATATAACCGTTTCAACTACGATACCCAGTGTAATATAGGTCGCACGTGCCATAGCGATATCAAAAATATGATGCGGTGCCGCGGCACCATCAAGTGCGATAATCGCGTAAGTAAAACCCGAGGCACGCATGCCATGTATACGGTAGTTGGTCATGGTCGGAGGGCCAGGCAGCAGCGTGCCGATAAAACAAAACCCGCCAATACCTGCGGCCAGGAACAATACATATAAAAGCGGCGCCTGCGGCATGCAGGCCACCAGTGTCACAGCGCAGATCGTGCCCACAACCATGCCGAACATATGCCAGCGCGCTTTGGCGATCGATTTACCACGCGTACCCTGAGCTATCATCCACACAGTAAGTGCTGCCCACTGCGGGCTGCCAAGCTCCCACCACAATGCGATACCCAGCGCAATAAGCGAGGAAATCGTTGTGCGCACTGCATAACCAAACGATAAAAAATCGGGGGCATAAAGCCAGCGAAAATGATCAAGACGACGCGGCCTGCCATCCTGAGCCATAAGCTGCCGGGTAAAACCAGCCAGACGCTGATAAAACTGACTGACAGAAGATGCGGTATACCTCACGCTCTGCCCCACCCGTCTTTTCGGATATTTTGCGCTCTCATGCCCTCCGTCATACCCCGGATAAGACACAAGCTGTCATACCATCTTGTCATAGGCGAACCGCTCTGAGTGGGGGGACAACCCCTCACTCAGAGAATAACTAACTGGCTATCAGCGCCATCCGGGCCATCCGGATAAAAAACGCACCTTTTCCCAGAAGCTCATAAATCTCAGCTGCGGGTCCTGGTCACCACATACAGGACACACATGAGGATAAACCAAACAATCACTTTTCTGATAAAAAAACGCATGCCATGTGCACTTTTGACACTGCACAAGCAAATACGGCTTTCGGGGCCTCATAACCATTTTTTTACCTCAAAAATCCGACATTAACCTTCAGGAATAAATGTCTTTCTGGCAGTATTACCTATAATATTTGTCGTTACGCCATCAAATGCACCACCGACAACACCACCCACTAAAGGCACCATTTTAGTTAAGTTCAGAACGCCTGTTGTGCCGGCTTTTGTCATCAGTCTGAAGCCAACAGCTTTATTAATCGTTTTAATCATCTCTCCGGTTATATATTTCTGGATCGCTGATGCCGTAAATTTAGTACCTATCTGCACACCGGCAGTTTTCATCACTTCGGACGCACTATTGCCTGTCATACAGACAAAACATAATGTTTTCACTCTGTCATCAAGTACATTGTGCCCGCCCATGTGAGCAATACCGGCGATCATACGTAATTGTATGTACATACTCGATGCCATATTGGCAGGAATAGCTGCAGGAAGTGTGACCAGCCCACCAAGATTTGTAACAAAACCACCGGTTGCTGCTTTAGTATTCTGCCACCGTATTAAACTATTGGCTGCTTCTTTCAGATTATGACCATTAGAATGAAGATACTCATCAGCCAGCTCCTGAGCTGTGCCTAAAACGCCACCACCTGACACAGCTTTTTCGTAACCCCACTCAAGCGCTTTCTCAATAACACCTAATTTTTTATCTGACATCCCCGTCGCCTTCTGCTTTATAACAAAATGTTTGCTATATACTGACGGTTATTTTTTCTCGTCAACTTACCATTCTGTTCTTAAATAAAAAGATAATTTATATGAAACAGTATGTTAGTCTATCACCAGATATATAAAGGATAACGATATCCTATGATTCCCCGTTACAGTGACCACGCCGCCAATGAGCGCACGTTTCTGGCCTGGGTCCGCACGGCTCTGGCCATGGTTGCTTTTGGAGCAGTGCTCGCCAAATTTAATCTTTTTCTGCGCCTGACAGTGGCACAAAACCTGTCTGAAAGCGGCAATACGCATCAGGCTACTGCTGTGCTGGGCATTACCTTCGTTACACTGGGTATTGCGTTATTCCTTCTCTCTTACCGGCGTTTTTGTCGCACACGTAAAGAAATCAGAGATGAAACGCTGCACACCCCCGAAAGACCGGTCATGGAGCTGATTACAACAATAGCGCTCGCCGGCCTTGGCATAACCGTGCTGATTGCCCTGATAAAAGAGCTGTCTTTCTGAGCCGACCGCTCCTGGCAGTCCCCCCGCTAACCGGACTGGATATTACGCTCTGACTTTATGTAAAATACGCGCAGGCAGGTCGCGTACAACCGCTGTGACTTTACGCCACAGGCAGGGAATATAGACGATCGGCTCAACCGGGTCCTGAGCGATCATTACCAGCTGCTCAGCCACACGGGCAGGTGTCGCCCACAGCATATAATTGTCAGTATGTGAGGACATCACCGGCCCATCAAGCAGGTCAAGTTTTGCCACAACCGCAGACGCCCCAAAAGGGCGTAACCGCTGTGATAATGTTTCTATCAGACGAGAGAGGCCGGTATGAGCCGCCTCACCGGCATCATTTGAATGACGCACCTGATCTGAAACAACAGAACACACAGCAACCAGCACACCACTGCGCTGTTTTTCAAGCTGCGCAGCCGCAGCCTGACACCACTGAACAGCACCTGAAAAATTTGAACGAACAATAACAGGCCCGGCCATACGCTGTTTTACGTTGCTCTGATGGCTCAGAAAACCATAAAACACGAAAACAAGGTCAACATGCCCGCCAAGGTCAGCCACCATCCTGCCGAAAGAAAAATCAGCCCCCTGCTCACAGGCATCGTCAGTGACACGTGTCGTGCACCGCACTGCACCGGCGGCTTCGAGCTGCTGGGCCAGCTGCTCAGCCCGCAGGCCGTTGCGGGCCACAAGCACAAACTCAGCCCCCTGACGGGCATAACGGAGGGCTGTTGCCTCAGCCATGGCAGAAAGCGCACCAAGGATAATAATCTTTTTACTCATTGCAATAAATTCTCTTTTTAAAAACCTGATACTATCGTTCAGTGCGCTGCGTGCCCCGGCCGGCGGTTCGGAGAAAAACCGGCATACAGTATATATTATTACGTAAAATACATTAAAAATAATCTGTTAAATCATACTTTTAAATATATTACCTGTAAAATTATTAATGAATTTTAATTTTATAATTCACTCTTATATTGCATGAAGTCAAGAGTAAACCATGCGCTTTACGTGTGACATCATTTTAAAAGAAGGGTATCTCCTCTCTGTTGTTTAAAAACAACAGATGAACAAAGCACAAAAGGCCCACGACACAATGAACATTGCTGCATGGATGAAACAGTCAGCCGTTGCTTTTGGTACCAGTGGTGTACGCGGGCTGGTCAGTGCTCTGACAGATGAGCTGTGCTATATATGCACAAAAGGCTACCTTCTCTATCTGGCAACGCAGGGGGAGTTTAAACCCGGCAGCCCCGTTGCTGTTGCAGGGGACCTGCGCCCAAGCACCCCTCATATTATGAAAGCCTGCATTGCCGCTATTGAGGATATGGGAGGCAAGGTCGTTTTTTGCGGGGCTGTACCATCACCTGCTTTATGTTCTTTTGCCTATGCCCGAAACATGCCCTCACTCATGATCACCGGCAGCCACATTCCCGATGACCGTAACGGTATTAAATTCAACCGGGCCTGCGGGGAGTTTCTTAAAACTGACGAGCAGGGCATGCTCTCTCAGGATGTTACACTACCTGACGGGCTGACTGACACACATGGCGCACTGATCAGCCCGCCCGCTTTCCCGCCCGTCACTGATATTCTCCCGCCATTTATCGCCCGCTATACAGATTTTTTTGGCACAGACACGCTGAAAGGCCTTAAACTTGGCATTTATCATCACTCTGCCGTAGGGCGTGATGTGCTGATGCAGATTATGCAGACACTGGGGGCTGAGGTTACACCCCTCGGGCGTTCAGAAACCTTTATTCCGGTTGATACTGAGGCTGTCCGCCCCGAAGATGTCATTCTGGCGCGCGAATGGAGCAGCGCCGGTACGTTTGATGCTATCCTCACGACCGACGGCGACTCAGACCGCCCGCTTCTGGCTGACGAAACCGGCACCTGGCTGCGGGGCGATACACTTGGCCTGTTAACCGCTCAGTTTTTAAAAGCAGGCAGCGTCACCACCCCGGTCAGCAGCAATACAGCCCTTGAGCGCAGTCAGCTCACCAGCCACGCCATACGTACCCGCATTGGTTCACCCTATGTCATTGACGCGATGAACGCGGCTGCCTCTGCCGGGCACACTCCGGCTGTAGGTTACGAAGCCAATGGCGGTTTTTTGCTGGCAAGCCCTGTAACCCTTAACGGGCGCACTATTACAGCCCTGCCTACGCGTGACTCTGTTTTGCCCATGCTGTGCGCTCTGGTAGCCAGCCAGCGCATACCTGGCCGCTGCCTGTCAGCACTTGTTGCCAGCCTGCCCGCGCGCATCACTGACAGTGACCGCCTGAAAGAGATGCCAACTGACACCAGTAAAGCACGCCTGCAAGCACTGCTGAGCGCACCAGAGCGGGATGAAACCGTCAGTGCACTCAGCAAGGCCTGTGGTATGCCGGAGGATATCAACCTGACGGATGGCGTAAGGCTCACTTTTGCCTCTGGCGAAATTGTGCATCTGCGCCCATCAGGCAATGCACCTGAGCTGCGGGTGTATGTTGAGGCTGACAATGCTGAGCGTGCCCGTGCCCTGCTCACCCTGGCGCTCAGACAGGTCAGCCGCTGGCGCGACTAATATGCGAAGAGAGCAGGATGAACCGCTGTAACAGACTGGATTGTGTGCCTCTCTTCCTCCGGGTCATGTCATGGCTTTCAACACTGAGTGAAAACTCATGAAAAATTCAGGGTGTTACGCAATCTTTCAGTGATGCAGCCAGGCATAGACCAGCAAAGCAAGTGTTACGGTCACAAAACCACCAATCTTAGTGGCAACCTGAGCACTCGCCATGAGCGAAAGGCGCTCCCCCGCGCTGAGTATCGCCACATCGCCCGCGCCGCCTGAGCTGGCATGGCAGACCATGATCATCGCGGCCTCAACCGGATACATGCGTAAAAACCGGGCCATTATAAAACCGGTGCCGGCCAGCGCCGCCACGGTGCATGCCACTGTTATGCAAATAGCCGGTGAAAAAGCCGCAACCAGCGGCTGCCAGGGAGTTAGCACAACACCAATACAAAACATGAGCGGATAGGTGCACGACGTGGCAAAAAACCGGTAAATCCAGCGGGCGCCCTCTTCCATACTCACCGGGATCAGATGACCTGTTTTCAGCATAATGGCGAGAAAGAGCATGATAAGCGGTGCAGGAAATGAAATAACATGCTCAATAACAGACGACACGCCATAAAGCGTAATCAAAGCCAGGCCTGATGTCGCCACGCGCCCCGGGTCAGAAATAAGGGGGAGATGAACCTGCGGGTCAGCCTCATCATTCTCTGCGTCCATAATCAGCAGGTTGCCGTTGCCTGTCAGCACGGGTTTACGCACCCCAAGAGTGTGCAGGCCGCCTGCAATGACAATGGCGCAGATATTCGCCATAGCCACAATAGGCAGCAGCCCGCCGATGAGAGACGCCTCTGACTGATGCGTTATCGCCGCATAGCCGGTAGCAAGAGGCACTGCCCCCTCGCCCACACCACCGGCCATAACCGGCACAAGAATAAAAAACAGAATATATTTTGCATCAAGCCCGCACAGCAGGCCAACAGCCATGCCCACACCAAAAGCCACAAGGGAGGCCACAGCAAGAGGGTTTAATACCTTGATGATATTGGCAAGAAGAGTTTTTCGGTTCATCGAAAAAATGCTGCCGACAACTACAGCTGTTACAAAAAGATAGAGAAAATTACTCTGTTTATAAAAGGCTGTAATCGCGCTCTCAAGCGGGTGTGGCAGCAGCCCGTAAAATACGAGAGCTGACGGCAGAAATGTGTTCAGGATAACAGCCCCGCCCACCGAACGAAAACCCGGTATGCGGTGCCCGATTTCGGCCAGCGGGTATGAACACACAGCCAGCACAACAGACATAATACATAAATCAGAGCTGACCCTGCCCTGCACCACCAGAATGATGACGCAGACAGCAGCTATCAGAAAAACAGGCAGCGGCATTAATGAGATCCGAAATGCCGCCACCCTTTGCCATAATGACAAAGGCGGAGATGAAAAACCTGTGTCTCTCAAAGAATGTTTATTCATTGTATTCTTTTTCATTGAAGGAGACAGAAAAAAGTCAGGGGGCTAAACCATTACCCCTTTGCTGCGCAGCAACGTATCAATACGTTCTGAATCGCCCTTTTCGCGTGCGTTCGTCTGGCGGATATTTTCCTCTTTCACGAGGTGCGCCTGTACTTTTGGCATCAGAGAGGGCAGCTCAGCGACAGGAATGGCAATAATACCATCAGCATCAGCCAGCAGCAGGTCACCCGGCATAACAACCAGCCCGCCACAGCTGATGGGAATATTAACAGCACCCGGACCATCTTTAGCTGGCCCGCGATGAGTGTGGCCTCTTGCAAAACAGGCCATGCCCCCTTCATCCCACTCAGCCAGGTCGCGCACGGCACCATCAATCACGAAGCCACCCAGTTTACGTGCCAGGGCTGTTGTGCGCATCAGCCCGCCCACAATAGCCTGCTCGGTTGAGCCCCCGGCATCAATCACAACCACATCACCCGGCTCTGCCATCAGCAGGGCTTTATGAATAATCAGGTTATCACCCGGGCGGGTACGCACCGTAACAGCCCGGCCACAGACAGGCGTATGAATATCAGGATGATAAGGCCGCAACCCTGTTGCCCCGATGCTGCGGCCCATACAATCACCCGCGACTGCAACGGGAACAGCCCGCCAGGCCTCAAGCACATCAGCTGCGATTGCCGCACCATTAGGCAGAATACGCCAGCCCGGCGGCCAGCTGTACTGCTCATCGGGAACGATATAACTCATGATCAGCTCTCCTGCATCTGCGATATGGCGAAAAACTGATCGCAGATTAGGCTTCCCATTTCGTAAATATCTATTCAATAATTTTCAGGTATTAATAACTTCTGGTTATCAGACATGCATCTTGATTCCCGCGATCTGCGCTATTTTGAAGTCATTGCCGGGCTGGGCCATGTGCGCGCAGCTGCCGAGCAGCTTAACCTGAGCCAGCCAGCTGTAAGCAAATGTATTGCCCGGCTTGAGCAGAATATCGGCGCCAGGCTGTTTGAACGCGAAGGGCGCGGCATTCGCCTTACCCCCGTGGGTGAAGCCCTGTTGCAGCAGGCCCGTCGCCTGAATGTGATCAATGCTAACGCCCTGCGTGACATACAGGACTTTGCCTCGGGCGATGCCGGCACCCTGCGCCTTGGCTGTGGCCCTGTGATGTCAGAGTTATTTCTGCCTGCTGTCTGTGCCCTGCTCACCCGACATATGCCCGGTGTCAAAGTGACCATTCTGGTCGGAATGAACTACACACTACGCGAAAAACTGCAGCAGGGTGATATCGACGCTATTCTGGGCCTGGTCACACCAGATGATGCACTTTTCACAGCATACCCGCTGTTAGAGGATACAGTCGTTGTTGCAGCCAGCAGCCGCCACCCGCTTTTTAAAAAACCTGATGTAAGCCCTGAAGATGTCGCACAGGCGCACTGGGTGTTGCCCGTGCGTGAGGTTGCCAGCCGCTTATGGCTTGATGCACAGTTCAGGCACCATAAACTGCCCCCTCCGCAGGCTCAGATAGAGGTCAATGCCACCCCTCTGCTACTGCCGATGATTGCTCATAGTGACATGCTCTGTTTTATCTCGCGTCATATGCTGGCCCGCCAGGTGCAGGAGCCACAACTCAAAGAGCTGCCCATTGCGGCACTCACGATGCCACGCGCGCTGGGCCTTACAGTTGTCAAAGACTGGCGCACCCCCACTGTGCAGCGCTTTACTGACCTGCTGCACTCAACGCGCCTTGATGCCCCGCTTGTGACAGTCTGACCCTTAGCCCCCGTTGCTTTGCCGCCAGGCACGGGGTGAAACACCAAACCACCGCCTGAATGCGCGGCTGAAAGCACTTGTTTCAGCATAACCAAGGCGGGCAGCGATCTCACTCACATCAACATGGGGCAGGCTCAGCAGATGCAGGGCCGCTCTCTGCCGGGTTTCCTCCAGCAGGGCTGAATAAGACAGATCAAACTGGGAGAGCCTGCGCTGCAGGGTCCAGGCAGGCAGAGACATGCTCTGTGCCACCTCATTCAGTTCAAACGCACCATGGGGCAGCAGCCCCTGCAAATGCTGCATCACCTGCTCTTTAAGAGAGAGCTTACTGTCTGCGGGTTGTGCAATTTGCGCCGCAGCCTCTGCCCGCCCCAGTGCCTGCAGGGAGGAACGGACCACATCAAGCAATATCGGGTCTGCTCCCGGCATGGGAGCCGAAAGACCTTTGCTCGAAAAAACCAGCGCATTAGTTGCGCATCCAAAACGAATATCAGCCTGAAAAGCATCCCGGTGTGCTGTGGCCTGCTCAGGCTGCGCATGAGCAAAACGCACAAGCCGGGGCTGCCACTCAGGCCCGAGACCAGCCCGCAAAATATTACAAAACATCCCCAGTGTCAGTTCAGCATCCTGGCGACGATCCTGAATAGCAGGGTCGGTAATCATATATTCAAGGGTAAAGTCATCATCCGTTTCAGCCAGCCCGGTAAAAGTGCGGCTCTGATGATAGCCAAAACAGGCAGCCAGATTACGCACGGCCTCCTCAACCGTGGCAGAGCAAAGAGCGACATACCCCACAAGCCCGAGCTGACGCGGCATAAACTGCTGGCCAAAACGCAGGCCAATATTGCCGTCACGCGTATCAACCGCAGCTTCAGTAAAAAGGCGGCAATAGCCCGCCAGGTCGAGATGTTCGGTCGGCAGGGCAAACTGTGAGGGAGACAGCCCCGCCCGCCCGGCAATGCGCTCAACATCCCCCCCTGATTCGCTCAGAAACAGCTCTGCCCCTGTCGCTGCTGAGGCAAGAACATGAGACTGCAACTCTGTCTGCCGACCTGATCCTCTTGAAGAAGATGACATGATGCTCCCGCCCCTCGCTCTGCGCTCCAGTAATACTATTTTAGATTTTATTGTTACGATATGTCAAAACATTGTACTCCGCTGTCAAGTCATTTTCGATACGAAACAGATATAATTGCTGTATCGAACATATCCGGATTCTGCGCTTTTCCGGCCTCGCAACAATAAAAAGATGAAAGTTAATCAATGGGATATGGCTACACCATTGGTGGCGAACACTACGTTTTTGCAGACCTGAAAACCCTCCTGGCCAAAGCCTCACCCCTGCGCTCGGGTGACCAGCTTGCCGGCCTTGCTGCCTCATCTGACGCGCAGCGCATTGCCGCACGCCATGCCCTGGCCAGCCTGCCGCTCGAAACTTTTCTCAACACGGCCCTCGTCCCTTATGAAGACGACGACGTCACGCGTCTTATCATGGACACGCACGACAAAGCCGCCTTTGCGCCACTGTCTTCTATGACAGTCGGAGACTTCCGCAACTGGCTGCTGTCAGACGCTGCCACGACCGAAGCCCTTGCCCGGGTCGCTCCCGGTATTACGCCAGAAATGGCTGCGGCTGTCAGTAAAATTATGCGCAACCAGGACCTGATGAGTGTTGCCCGTAAGATTACGGTTATCACCCGTTTTCGCAACACGATCGGCCTGCCTGGTCATCTGAGCACACGCCTGCAGCCAAACCACCCGACCGATGACCTCAAAGGCATTGCGGCCTCAACCCTCGACGGCCTGCTTTACGGCTCGGGCGATGCCGTGATTGGCATTAACCCTGCCACAGACAGCGTTGCCAACGGCTTTGCCCTGCTCGACATGCTCGACCATGCACGGCAGCACTACAATATTCCGACCCAGACCTGCGTGCTCACCCATGTCACCAACACCATTGAGATCATGAACAAAGGTGGCGCGGTTGACCTGGTGTTCCAGTCCATCGCCGGCACACAAAAAGCCAACGAAGGCTTTGGTGTTACCCTCAGCGTGTTGCAGGAAGCCTATGACGCAGCCCTGAGCCTGAAGCGCGGTACCACAGGCCAGAATGTCATGTATTTCGAAACCGGCCAGGGTGCTGCCCTCTCGGCCGGAGCACATCACGGCATTGACCAGCAAACGGTTGAAACCCGCGCCTATGCCGTTGCCCGTGCCTATAACCCGCTGCTGGTCAACACTGTGGTGGGCTTTATCGGGCCGGAATATCTTTATGACGGCAAACAGATTGTCCGCGCCGGTCTTGAAGATCATTTCTGTGCCAAGCTGATGGGCGTGCCCATGGGCTGCGATGCCTGCTACACCAACCATGCCGAAGCCGACCAGGACGACATGGATAATCTGATGGTGCTGCTTGCTGCGGCGGGCATCACCTTCCTGATCGGTGTGCCTGGTGCTGATGATATCATGCTCAATTATCAGAGCCTCTCGTTTCATGACCTGCTGGCACTGCGTAACCTGATGAACCTCAAACCTGCCCCTGAATTTGCCGCATGGCTTGAGCAGATGGGCCTGTATGACACCGCAACAGAGCGGATGCTCGATGTGCCTGCCGCCCAGAGCCAGCTGCGCCTGATGGTGGGGTAAGAGCATGTCAGACGAGATTATCCCCCACGCACAACATGCTGACCTGTGGCACAGCCTGCGCCACCTGACCCGTGCACGCATTGGCCTGGCACGCACAGGCACCGCCCTGAAAACACATGATGTGCTTGATTTTCAGGCGGCTCATGCTCAGGCACGTGATGCTGTGCATACCCCGCTTGATGTTGCTGCTCTTCAGGCCACTGTCGCCCCGGAAGAGTGCCTTGTGGTGCACAGCCAGGCACCTGACCGCCCCACCTATCTGCGCCGGCCTGACCTGGGCCGCCGCCTGGATGAAGGCTGTGCAGCACAGCTGACAAAAGGCGACTGGGATGTGGTTTTTGTCGCGGCAGATGGCCTCTCCTCCTTCGCGACACAACAAAATGCCGTGCCCCTTTATAAAGCGATGAAAGACCGCCTGACCGGCTGGCGCATTGCCCCGCTGGTCATTGCCACACAGGGGCGCGTTGCCCTGGGGGACGACATTGCCGTCGCCCTGGGTGCAAAAATGGTCGTGATGATGATTGGCGAGCGCCCTGGCCTGAGCGTTGCCGACAGCCTGGGGGTGTATCTGACTTACAACCCTTATACCGGCTGCCCTGACTCAGCGCGCAACTGCCTCTCCAACATTCACCCCAACGGGCTGAGCATCTCTGGCGCGGCCACCAAGCTCACCTGGTTTTTAAACGAAGCCCGCACACTCAAACTCACCGGTGTCGGCCTGAAAGACGCCGCCCCTGAAGAAGGTGTTCTTTCAGACAGTTCCACCCCTCTTCTGCAAAAGGATCATGATATATGAGCAACGCGCCTGCGCATCTTCATAAGTCACTGAGCGCGTTCCATCTCTGGGGCATTGCCGTCGGCCTCGTTATTTCAGGCGAATATTTTGGCTGGAGCTATGGCTGGGCCACAGCAGGCACCCTCGGCTTTTTGCTGGCTACGGTTTTTGTCGCTGCCATTTATACAAGCTTTATCTTCAGTTTTACCGAGCTGACCTGCGCTATTCCCCATGCCGGAGGCCCTTTCTCCTACAGCTCACGCGCCCTGGGCCGGTGGGGCGGGCTGATTGCCGGCCTTGCCACACTGGTTGAGTTCATTTTTGCTCCTCCCGCCATTGCACTGGCTATTGGTGCGTATCTGAATGTGCAGTTTCCTGGCCTGCCCCCCAAAGTGGCTGCCTGTGGAGCCTATATTGTCTTTATGACACTCAACATCGTGGGTGTGCGTATTGCCGCAACCTTTGAGCTGTTCATTACCATTGCAGCCATTCTTGAGCTGCTGGTGTTTATGGGTGTCGTCTCCCCCGCCTTCTCATGGGACAATTTTATGCATGACGGCTGGGGTGTAAGCGGCTCTCACTTTGGCTGGGGCGCCATTGGCGGCATTTTCGCGGCTATGCCTTTCGCGATCTGGTTCTTCCTCGCTATTGAAGGTGTGGCAATGGCCGCAGAAGAAGCCAGCAACCCGAAACGCTCTATTCCTGTTGCCTATATCGCCGGTGTGCTGACCCTGGTGAGCCTGGCTTTTGGTGTAATGATTTTTGCCGGTGGTGCAGGCGACTGGCATGCTCTTGCCAACCTTAACGACCCGCTGCCCCAGGCGATGAAAACCGTTGTTGGCCCCCATAGTGGCTGGCTGCATATGCTGGTCTGGCTGGGTCTGTTTGGTCTGGTTGCCTCACTGCACGGCATTATTATGGGCTATGCCCGCCAGATTTTCGCCATGGCACGGGCCGGCTTTCTGCCTGCGTTCCTTGGCAAACTGCATCCGCGCTTTCAGACCCCCGCAGCGGCAACTATTGCGGGTGGCGTCATTGGTATGGCCGCCATTTTCTCTGACGACATCATCTCCGTCAATGGCCAGTCGCTCACGGCAACACTGGTCACCATGTCAGTTTTCGGGTCACTTACCATGTATGTGATGAGCATGATCAGCCTGTTTCGTCTGCGCAAAAACGAGCCTGATCTGGAGCGTAGCTACAAAGCACCTTTCTACCCTGTTCTGCCTGCTCTGGCGCTGGGTGGAGCGGCTGTTCTGCTGGGGGCTGTTGTATTCTTCAACCCTCAGGTCTGCATGATTTATGTTGGCCTTATGGTGGTGCTCAGCATCTTCTTCATGCGCGCTTACATGAAAAGCCAGGAGCCTCAGTAATCAGAAAATCATCCTGAAAAATAAAATTAAAACCATTCTTTTTTAAAAGCTTTTTTTCCGGAGTGAGCCATGACCTGTAAAAACCGTGTTGCACTGATGTGTCTTATCCTCGGAACAATGGCGCCTGCACTGGCTCACGCCCGTGCAGCGTCATCCTCCGCGATGGATACAAAGCGTAAGGTACCAGCTAACCCCAACCACCCCGCTTTGTCCCCCATGGGGCCAGGCGCCGCAAAAAAAGCAACGGCCCACAGAAGCCGTAAAGCACCGGCCAACCCTAACCACCCCACTTTGTCACCTATGGCACCCAATGCCGGGCAGCGCGCAACGCCGGCACTGACACCAGCCGGTGCGACGGCCCCTGCTGCCACGCTGAACGCGCCTGTGGTCAAACCTGAAATTAAGCAGGACTATGTGCAAAAGCAGGACCCGGATATTCCGGCCATGCAGGTGGGCAACCTTTTCACCCCCAGAAAAGGGCAGCCTCTGAGCTACTGGGACGGACTGGTCGGGCACCTGACGGTTGAAGCCGGCGTGTCAGGTAACCCCTGGACAAAGTCAGGGCACAACTTTGCACAGTTCTATGTTGACCGTGCCAACACCACGACCCTGAACCAGATTATGGGCTCACTTTCACACCCTGTCAGCCCTGTGGGCGGGGGCTATGGCATTGGTTTTGTGTTCGAGGCAATGTATGGCTCTGACGCGCGCTTTGACCCGACTATTGGTATGGGTGAAAACGCCCTGACAGGCATGTATCAGTGGGCACCAACCCAGGCTCATATTGACGCTCACCTGCCATGGCTGTTCAAACACGGTATTGATGTGCAGGTAGGGCAGATGTACGGCCTTCTGGGAGCTGAGGGCACACCGGCTCTGGCCCGGCCTTTCTACTCCTTCAACTATGCTTCAGACTATATCGTACCGTTTGAAACGGTAGGTATTGTTGCAACCATGCATCTGACAGACCATATGGACTGGATCATGGGTATTGATGCCGGTAACTCCGTCACATTTGGCAGCTCAGGCAATAACAGCCGCCCCAAAGGATATTTTGGCTTTGCCTGGAACAACCTGCTTGACGGCAAACTGAGCATGCATGCGATTGGTCGCTTTGGCCCGCAGGGCAATAACGGCCTGACCCGTTATTCGGCCGATGGCTGGGCCAGTGCCGGCATTGGCAAACCTGCAAACCACCTGATGCAGTATAATGCTGAATTTCTGGCAACCTATCACATCAATAAAAAGGTCTCTGTCACGGAAGATATCATCTACCTCCATGACGATGCCTCTCGCGATGATGTGTATGGCTTTACCTCCTACCTGGCATGGGACATCAACCCCTCTCTGACGTTTAACGCACGTGGCGAGATTTTTCGTGACAACACCGGTGCTGTTATCACCCAGTATACCGGCACGACCTCGTATGTTCACTCTCTGAGCAACCGCCCTTATGCCTATTTTAACGCAGCCCCCACAACCTATGGCGAAATGACCGTTGGGGCAGCCTATCGCCCTGAATTTATTAATAAGCACCTGGGCAAAGGCAGCTTTACCCTGCGCCCCGAGGTGCGACTTGATAAATCACTTAACGGCACACGCCCCTTCAACCGGGGTGGCACGGTGCAGGACCCCGTTGTTAATAACGGCACAAACAATATGTTCTGGTTCAACTGTGACGCGACACTCAGCTTCTGAGTGTTCCCGGCAGGAAAAAAGCCCCGTTTACAGCGGGGCTTTTTTTGTGGGCTGAGGGTGGTCTCTCAGCTTTTCTGAAAGGCTTCCAGCGCCTGAGCTGAGTAAACATAGGCTGCCCCGGCATTCAGCGCGATAGCTGTACCCAGTGCGGCAATTACCTCTTCATCAGTTGCGCCGCTCTTTTTTGCCTCAGCGGCATGAATGGCAATGCAGCCTGAGCAGCGTGTTGTCACAGCCACCGCAAGAGCAATCAGCTCATGCGTTTTTTTATCAAGAGCCTTACTGGCTTCAGCTGCGGCCTGAATGCCACCAACGGCCTCAGCAAAGCCACCACCGGAGGCACTAAAGTTTTTCAGCTTTTTTAAAAGAGCAGACAGTTCAGTCTCTGATGCAGTAGTCATTGATTTCTGACCTTCTCATTATGACACGAACCCAAACCCGGGTGAGACGAGCGGAGGATAACCGCGCGCCCCGGTAAGATATGGTGATACTACTTATAGTTGTCATCACCTGACGCTTTAGCGTTCATCTAACGACACGCGGTTGCGCAGTGCCGTATAAATAGGCTCTTCTTTCAGGCCGTCAGCCACAAACATGGCGGCAAAGCTGCCAGCCAGCAACGGTAAGAGCAGGTTAGATGCATTGGTCATTTCCACCACCAGCACAATGCCTGTCAGCGGAGCACGCACAGCACCGGTAAACATTGCCGACATACCCACAACAACAAACGGCATTGTACCATGCACAAGCCCGGGGGCGAGCACGTGTGCAATATCACCACAACCAAGGCCGACAAGAGCACCCAATGCCAGCATCGGGGCAAACAGGCCACCTGGCGTTGCCGCTGCATAAGATAACGCACCAAAAAGCAGACGCACGACAAATAAAAACGGCAGGATCTGCCAGGTCAGCGTGTTGTTAATGGCATTCTGCGTCAGCCAGTCGCCCCCTCCGGCAACATGAGGCGCCAGCCACACAATCAGCCCGCCCAGAGCACCAATCAGGGCCGCACGCACCTCAACACTCATAGCCGCGCGCTCGCTCAGGCGCAGCGTTGCCAGGAGAGTGCGGTTATACACTACCGAAAGCAGGCCTGTCACAAGCCCGGTCAGCAAAAACAGAAACTGCGGCAACACCTGCGGAATAACCGGAAAGTCAGGCACAACAAAATCAGGTGCGCCACCCAGCATCGCCCGCGCCATCAGAATAGCAGCAACCGAAGCCCCCAGGGCTGAACAGGCGGTGCGTGGGTTAAAACGCCCCACCAGCTCCTCAAGCACAAAAATAGCACCCGCAGCCGGTGCATTAAACGCTGTTGCAAGCCCTGCACCCGCACCCGCAGCCAGAAGTGAGCGGCAGTCATCTGCACCAAGGCGCACAAAACGCCCGATAGCATTTGCAGCTGTTGCCCCCATCTGCACACTCGGGCCTTCGCGCCCGAGGGCCAGCCCGCCCCCTATGGCCAGCACGCCCCCCAGAAATTTAACAGGCACCAGCCTGAAAGGAGCCGGCTGCGCCATGCCCGCAAGCACAGCCTCAACATGTGGAATCCCGCTGCCTGAGGCCAGAGGGGCCAGCCGCCGCACCATCCATGCCGAGATGAGTGCCATGACCGCCCCCCCGGCAACCAGCAGCAGCCCGGCAGGAAAACCATGCAATGCGTGCAGTGACCACGCATTTCTCACGCTGTCAGCCTGTTCAAGGCACCACCTGAACCCGCCACACAGGGCACCGGCCACCACCCCGACCACCAGCGATAAAAGAGACAAAACTGTCAGACTACAGGGAGGTTCAGGCAGCGAAACCGTTTGAGCCTCTGAGGCACCGTGATGATCTGACATAACTCTCAGCATTCTGATGAAAGGAGAGATCAGCATGGCAGGATTAACAGCCCGATGACAACCCGCAAGGCAGAGAAAGCCCCCTCCGGGCTGTGTCACATCATGTTTATTGCCTCAGCCGGGTTACTTTCGCCCGTTCAAGGCGACGCACATACTGCAACAGCTCATCGTGATGCAGCAGCGAGACTTTATTAGTTCTGGCCAGCTGCTGCGCTGCCGTTGTGTAAGAGGCATTAGACACCACAGCCCCAAAGCGCGCGCCATAATGCTGCCTTGCGGCAACAACCTGCTGCACGGCATCATTCCCGACAGGACGGGAATATAATTTGCACTGCACAACCAGCCGCAGCCTGCCACGGGTTGCGACAATATCAGCCCCCTGGTCACCACTTTCAGAGGTAACAATAGCCTCCCACCCTGCCTGGCGCAGTATCAGCCCGCAATAACGCTCATAATCAAACGGGTCCATATCGGGGCTGTAAACGTCAGGGCTGGTGGGCTTTTTAACCTCTGCGACAACAGGCGTGCTTTCATCAAAAGCAACCTTATCAATATATTGCGACAGACCATCACTAACGCGCTCAAAATAAGCCTCATAGCCGCGCTCTCTGAGACAGTTGAGCATCTCGCGCTGCATGAATTCTTTTTTCTCACGCTCCCATTTATCATAAATGGTGGTGCCATAAATGTTCTGATACACAAGCTGCTTACGGCGAATCTGCAGGCGTTCGGCCAGAGAGCTGATAAGCTTTTTGCCTGCTGCCATAGCCCGGTGGCACTTACGCCAGCGCCTGTATTTCAAAAACAGGCGCAGCAGCACATAAGCACCAAGCAGCTCAGAGACAATAATCAGTATCTTCCCGCCATCCTGATATACGCCGGTGGAAGGCAGTACATGACCAAGCTGCGACATGAGCCAGACCAGCACCGCCCCGACGGCAGACAGGACCTCAGCCGCATAAGCGGAGAATGTACCGCTATGCTGAGTGACATGCCCCTCACTCACCAGTGCAACACCATGTCCTTCAGGACAGATGACAGAGGCTCTCTCCCTTTCTCTGACAGGGTGGATGCTCTGCCCCTGAAAAGAACAAATGTTCTGCCCGGTGTCATTTATGTTTGTCAGTGAGTGCGCACAGACAGAAGTGGCCAGTAAAGCAGACAGCCCCGCACATGCCAGAAATCCACGCAAAGTCTGCTTCAGACCAGCGCTCAGGCCAGCACGCCTTAAGCCATGCGCACGGGGTACATTATAAGAACAGTTCTGTTTACGTTCAGACATGCCGGACTTTTACGTTCTCTTTTTATTCTGGTCCAGACACACTGTGCTTTCAGCTGGTACATGACAATTCAAAACCAGCATCCGTCACAATCAATGAAAAATTCAGACCCGAAATAAAATAGGACACTACAAAACATAAAAATTCACATCAATTACTCTGTAAAAATAATATAACTATAAATATAAGCATTGTTTTTAAATAATTTATCACCATTATTATAAAAACTATATCACGATAAAAAATTTATTATGTGATAATAATCTCTCTGCTCCCTTCACTGAAAGCATGATCCTGCAAAAAGAACCTGCCCTCTGCCTGGAATCGGCCAGGCGAACATCTCGCAGACAAGGAGTAGGCAGAGCTGACGAGACAGTATACACTACGCCGGCTATGAACAAAAAACGCAGACCGACACATCCTGTTACGGCAGAGCAGGCCTCATCCTCCCTCCCTCCGGCTGACGTCTGGGGAGCCAGAGATGTTTCATCAGGAAAAGGTTCAGGAGATGAAAATTTTCCTGTCGGCTCGCTGCTGCTCGATAAAAAGCTGCGCCCGCACGTACATGCCTATTATAATTATGCCCGTGCTATTGACGATATTGCCGACTGCGAAACACTGGACGCAGAAGAGAAAATCACACGTCTGAACGCAATGGAAGATGTGCTTCTGGGCAAACGTGAAGCGATATCACGCGACGATGCGCAGAGTGCTGCGGCTTTGCGCACATCGCTGATGCAAACAAAGGTACCGTTCGAAACAGCCACTGACCTGACCATTGCCTTTCGTGACGATGCACGCAATGTCCCCTGCAAAACATGGAGCGACCTGGTCAGTTACTGTCGCTACTCAGCCAATCCTGTCGGGCGTTTCCTCATAGCGCTGCACCGCGAAAGCCCTGCAGCATATGCTGCATCTGACGCTTTGTGCACCTCGCTCCAGATTCTCAACCACCTTCAGGACTGCCAGAAAGATCTGCGTCTGCTTGGGCGCTGCTATATGCCGGAAGACCTGATGGCCCGGGCCGGCGCCACACAGGATGACCTGCTGGCTGGCCGTGCCACACCACGGTTGCGCAGAGTGTTTAATACACTGCTGGATAATACAGATGAACTGAATGCTCAGGCAGCCACCCTGCCCGCCTATATTTCAGACCGGCGCTTTCGTATGGAATGTGCCGCTATCGTGGCTCTGGCACAGCGCCTGACACTGCGCCTGCGCCGTGAAGATCCGCTGGCTGGCCGGGTCAGTCTGAAAAAATCAGACGTGCTCCATGCACTGGGTGCGGCCCTGAAAGTCTGGCCCGGAGCTTCTCCTGCACGGAAAGTTCTGTAAAAGACAGCTCAGACAAAGTGAACTCCTTTCAAGATACATCGCAACAACAGGTAGAAGACGCGTGACATCCCATATGATCCAGACGCATGAGACCCCAACACCACTCGGGTGCGACCCGGCTGATCTGGCATGGGTAGAGGCAACCGTGAAACAGGCAGGCACGTCGTTTGCTGCCGGCATGCGTGTTCTGCCCCCCATGCGCCGTTATGGAATGTATGCTCTGTATGCCTTCTGCCGTGTCGTTGATGATATTGCCGACGGCAGTGCCCCCCTGGAGCAACGCCGCGCAGAGCTTGAGGCATGGCACGGCCGTATTGCGGCTATGTATTCTGACAACAAAGCAGAAACCCCGCTCGATCGTGTTCTGCTGGCCACCATTCACTTTTTTGCCCTGCACCAGAAAGATTTTGATGCTGTTATTGACGGCATGATTATGGATGCAGAAAACAGTATTGTTGCCCCTGATGAAAAAACTTTCGACCTTTACTGTGACCGTGTGGCTTCTGCTGTAGGGCGTATGTCTGTCCATATCTTTGGTGACAGCTCAGACAATGCCATTAAGGTTGCCTATCATCTGGGACGCGCCCTGCAGATCACCAACATTCTGCGTGACATTGCAGAAGATGCCGCCCGTGGCCGCCTTTATCTGCCATCAGAGCTGCTGACACGTTTTGACGTGCCGGCTGACCCCGTTAAAGCTATGTACAGCCCTGGCCTTGAAAGTGTTGCCCGTATTCTGGCTGAACGGGCAAAAGATCATTTCAGAGCGGCATTTACACTGATGAAGCGCGCACCGCGCAAAGCCATGCTGCCTGCCCGTATTATGGGTGCAAGCTATGAAGCCACCTTAAATGCTCTGTGCAAAAGGGGCTGGTCATCAGGGGTTCTGCTTAAGCGCCCTGACCCGGCGATTGCAGTGCGCCTGGGGCACCTGGCCACATCGTTCTTCGTCTGATTATCATAAACAGGAAACCGGGATTATGGCACGAACCCTGCATATTATAGGGGGCGGCATGGCCGGCCTGGCAGCCGCAACCGAAGCAGCAGGTTGCGGCATGCATGTTATTGTGCACGAGGCCGGGCGGGCCTGTGGCGGGCGGGCACGCTCATACCACGACCGCCAGCTTGACTGCCGCATTGACAATGGCAACCATCTGCTGCTTTCGGCCAACACAACGGTTTTTCGTTACCTGGCACTGACCGGCGCAACAGACACACTGACCGGGCCGGGTGCGCCGGTTTTCCCGTTTGCTGACCTGACCGAAGACAACCGCTGGACCCTTACCCTCTCATCAGGCAAAGTGCCATGGTGGATGTTCATGCCACACCGGCGCGTGCCCGGCATGCGCCTGGCTGAACTGAGCAGCCTTAAAAAACTGCTCAGCGCCGGTGAAGATCAGACCGTGTCAGAATGTCTGGTCCCTGGTGCGCTGACACACCGCCTGCTTGAACCCTTTGCTATTTCAGCGCTCAACACCCCGTGCGAAACGGCAAGTGCCGCCCTGCTGGGGGCTGTGGTGCGCGACTCTCTGGCACAGGGTGGCAAAGCCTGTATTCCCTGGTATCCTAAAACCGGACTGTCAGAAACATTTGTTGACCCCGCTCTGGCCCATTTACGCATTATGCGTGCCGAAGTGCGCACACAAAGCCGCATCACAGGCCTCGACATAGCCCGTGGCCGGGTTACAGCACTGCACACCGGCGGGGGTGACCCCATAACCCTGACGGAAGAAGACAGGGTGATTCTGGCTGTGCCGCCTCAGGTTGCCTCCTCCTTACTGGCTGGCCGGGTCGATGGCTTTACTGCCCCTGATGAGGCTGAGAGCATTCTCAACCTGCATTTCGTACTGCAGGAAGCCCCCATTCCCACAGGCAGCTTTGCCCGCTGTGGCTTTATGGGACTGGTTGGCAGTGTGGCCGAATGGGTTTTTCTGCGTGACAATATTCTCTCTGTCACAGTCAGTGCTGCCAGCCGCTTCGCTGAGCGTGACCAGGAAGAACTTATTCGCACTATCTGGCATGACCTGCGCCGCGCCTGTGACCCTGTATTACAGTCTCCGCTGCCGGCAAACCCGCTGCGACAACGCCCTGTGTGGGAAAAACGCGCCACCTTTGCCGCCACACCGGCACAAAACCGCCTGCGTCCGGGGCCTGCGACGTCTCTGATTAATCTTGCCCTTGCCGGAGACTGGACTGCAACCGGCCTGCCCTCAACACTGGAGGGCGCAATGCGTTCTGGTGTAAAAGCGGTTCATACGCTAGGGCTTTACGCCTGACATCTTAACTATCAGGCACACCACCGTGCCTGCTCTCTGACACATCGGTATTGAATAAGGAATTTCTGACATGGCCGCTGATGGCAGTGCTCTTTCCGGCTCGCTCCTGACTTCTGAAGCGCTCGAGCAGGCTGTAAAAAATGCTCAGGCTGCCCTGAGCAACCGCCAGAATGCAGACGGGCACTGGGTATATGAGCTTGAGGCAGATGCAACTATTCCGGCCGAATATGTGCTGCTGGAGCATTTTCTCGATAAGATTGATGACCCGCTGCAGCAGAAAATCGGCAATTATCTCCGCCGTATTCAGAGCGATGAGCATGATGGCTGGCCACTGTATCATGACGGTCAGTTTGACCTCTCGGCTTCTGTTAAAGCCTATTTTGCCCTCAAGGCTATTGGGGATGACATTAACGCCCCGCATATGGCACGGGCCCGCAAAGCTATTCTGAGCCATGGTGGTGCCGCACGCGCTAACGTCTTTACCCGCTTTCAGCTTGCGCTGTTTGGCGAAGTGCCCTGGCGTGCGCTGCCCGTAATGCCGGTTGAGCTGATGCTGCTGCCCCGCAAGGCCTTTTTCTCGGTCTGGAATATGTCTTACTGGTCACGCGTGGTTATTGCCCCGCTGACCGTTCTTGCTGCTTTAAAACCCGTTGCTGTTAACCCACGCCAGATCAGAGTGCGTGAGCTGTTTGTTGCACCACCTGAAACAGTTACCGACTGGATCCGCGGTCCTTACCGTTCAGCCTGGGGGCATGTGTTTAAAGGCATTGATTCTGCCTTACGTGTTGTGACGCCGTTTATCCCCGCAAAAACACACAAAAAGGCCATTAAAGCCGCCGTTGATTTTATTGAGCCGCGCCTGAATGGTGAGGATGGCCTGGGAGCCATTTACCCGGCAATGGCGAACGTCGTCATGATGTATCGCGCTATGGGTGTGCCTGATAACGACCCCCGCGCCATGACAGCGCTTAAATCTGTGCAGAATCTTCTGGTTATTAAAGAGCACGAAGCCTATTGCCAGCCCTGCGTCTCTCCGATCTGGGACACGGGTCTTTCTGGCCACGCCATGATTGAGGCTGCCTCAGGCCCGCAGGGCATTGCTCCCGAAAAAACGCGGGAGGAACTGAGCAAAGCCGCAAGCTGGCTGCGTGACAAACAGATTCTCAGCGTCAAAGGTGACTGGGCTATTAACAAGCCTGACCTGGCACCGGGCGGCTGGGCCTTTCAGTATGGCAACGACTACTACCCCGACGTGGATGACACCGCCGTAGTTGGCATGCTGCTGCACCGCGAGGGAGACCCGAAAAGCACTGAGGCCATAGAAAGAGCACGCCAGTGGATTATTGGCATGCAGAGCACCAATGGCGGCTGGGGTGCGTTTGACATTGATAATAACAAAGAAATGCTCAACCATATCCCCTTCTCTGACCATGGGGCTCTGCTCGACCCGCCAACAGCTGATGTGACTGCGCGCTGCATTTCATTCCTGGCACAGCTTGGCCACACGGAAGACCGCCAGGTTATTGAACGTGGTCTCGACTATCTGCGCAAAGACCAGGAAAAAGACGGCTCGTGGTTTGGCCGCTGGGGCACCAACTATATTTATGGCACGTGGTCTGTATTGTGCGCATTTAATGCCGCGGGCATTTCGCATGATGACCCTGCTGTTATTAAAGCTGTCGAATGGCTGCGCTCTGTGCAGCGTGAAGATGGCGGATGGGGTGAAGATTGTGCCAGCTATGAGGGTGCTGCCCGCGGTGTTTATAAAAAGAGCCTGCCGTCTCAGACCGCATGGGGCGCCCTGGGCCTGATGGCTGCCGGCCGCAGAGACGACCCCGCCGTTGCTAAAGCCATGTCATGGCTGGCCAGCCAGCAGGACGAAAACGGCGAATGGCAGGAAGACCCTTATAATGCTGTTGGTTTCCCCAAAGTGTTCTATCTGCGCTACCATGGGTACAAACAGTTTTTCCCTCTTTTTGCACTCTCTCGTTATCGCAATCTTGAGAAAAGCAACTCCCGCCGCGTTGATTTTGGGTTTTAATAACTATGGCAGAGCGTAACACATCAGAGCATCTCGCCCCGACCAGACCGGGTATTCTGACCGGCCTTAAGGCTGAGGTAAAATTTCTGCGCCCTGCCTTTCCGCATGCTGCAATTGCAGCCAGTGGTGCAACCAGTGCCGGAGCACAGCGTGAAACAGCACGCCTGATTGCGACCGGCCCTGACTGCCTGCTTTCATTTGGTCTTGCCGCCGGGTTAGACCCTGCTTTGCCCCCCGGCACAGTGATTGTACCTCAGACTGTACACGCCTGGGGTGAAACCTTTGAGTGTGACCCTGACCTGCGCCATATTCTGGGGGCAACACGCCCTGACTGCTATGGCGGCACATTATTGCATAGTGATGATGTTGTACTTGAGGCTACTGAAAAAGCCCGTCTTTTTGCCGAAACGCAGTGCGCCTCGCTGGATATGGAAAGTGGCTTTATGGCCCGGCAGGCCAGAGAAGCAGATATTCCCTTTGCTGTGCTGCGTGTTGTCTGTGACCCCGCCACACGCTCTCTGCCCGCAGCAGCGGGCTGTGTGCTCTCCCCCAAAGGGGGATTAAAAATCGGTGCCCTGCTTGCTTCTCTGGCACGTAACCCCTCGCAGATTGCCGGACTGATTGCCTTAGGGGGCGATGCCGCGCGCGCGCGCAAAGCTATGCAGCAATTTCTCGACCGACAGCGCACAGTGCAGGCTTTTATGCGCCTTGCATCTGGCAATTAAATAAAAATTTCTGATAATTTAATATTTAAGAAATATTACATCCTTCTTTTTTCATCGCGGCATATGTTTTAACCCAAGCTATTTTACCGGCTGTGGCAGAAGACATGATCCACACCGCTATGGAAAGCCTCATGCTTTGCAGAAACGCCTCATCCCTGAATATCTGAAAAGGCACTCAGAACTTGTCACAACCCGGTTAATCTGAGGGCATCCTGAGGCATCATATTAAAGTTTAAAGGATGAAAAGCATATTCCCCGGTATAAACTTCATTAACAAGATATGGCCCAGCATTGATAATCTGAACAGATAATAAACAAGCATAACCAGAAGAGCGCACACCTAAAGGCAAAAGAGCATCACCTGAAGTCCAGCGGCTATTATTTTTTACCTGAGAATGCCAGCCTGGCATTTCAATACCGGTAAGATGGCTGCTCACAGAACAAGATTTTTTATTTTCAAAAAGTGTAATTTCTCCGATTTCCACACCGAAATAGCGACGATCATCAATAAATGGACCGATAACATCACTCGGACGAGCCGCACGAGAGATAAGACGAATATTCTCAACACCAGCAGGAAGCAAAAATATGGTGCAGCCATTATGCTCACGCACCGGCATAATCATTGCACCACTACCCAGTTTCAGACAGAGATCAGGATGCTCTGTGTGTTCAGATTCAGGCTTGCGTAGCGAGTGGCCTGCTGAAATAGCACGCGCCTCCGTCTGACGAAACAAAGGCTCTGCAAATGCTGCTGAAACATCAAGAGGAGCTGCGGCATGATCCCAGCTCAGGCACTGGCGACCAGCAATAGAAACTACTTTACCTGTTTGCCGGAAGATATGCCTGTTACCGGTATCAAGATAACTTTCGGTCAGCACACCATCAGCTGTGATAACAGCATGTTTTTCGGTTTCAATATGATAATAATCATAAGAGTTGATTGATTTATCATAAAAAATCGATCTGTTATTGACAAGCATACGTACAGGCAGAAAATGCCCCTTAAAAAACAGACAATGTTCAGCTGTAATCAGCATATCTTTAAAGGGTACACCTTTAGCGAATGCGTCTTTTACTATTCTTACAGGCCAGCCTGCTCTGTCATCTGGTAAATCAGAGCGAACATAGCACCTGGCAGTACCAACCCATGACACAGCCTGAAGAACCTCTGCCTTGTTACGCCAGTCAAATGTAACAATCTGATCACCAATAGTCAGGTCTTCAACAGCTTTACAACCAGAGGGGGTGTTTATCATAGAACCAGCGAGAAAACACACAACCTCCAGCAAGATCTGATTCAGACCATACACAGTTCCGACCGTTGATGTTGATGAACTGCCGGCTACCGTGCTGTCAGACAGATCTGGCAAAGCAAAAGTGCTAACACCGTCACCGCCATAAGTGGTGCCTAAAAGAGAAAATAAAGCCTGATTCTGTCCTATTGATAACAGGACCCCATTAGCCAGTTGCCATCCTGATGGAATTTTAGAAACCGGCCCGGCAAACGCCCTGACTTCACCAAGGTAGGAATCATCACTTAATGTTCCCGGATACGCGCCGGATGTACAAATAATATAATTTAATGCCAGGCCTGCACTTCTGTTATCAATTGTATCTGCATTACTATTTGCATCAGATTTAATGTTACTATCTGACACTGTAATAGTATCATTTCCAATTTCAGAGCCCAGAGGTGTCGTGGATGATGCACCAACAATGTTGCGGCCACTCAGGTCTGGCAAAGCAAAAGTATGAACACCGTCACCGCCGTACGTATTCCCGATGACTGCGAACAACGCCTTATTGTTAGCAACAGAAAGAAGTTGTCCGTTTGCCAGAGCAAAACCACCCGGAATTTGATTACCCGCAAAAGCATCAACCTCCCCAATAAATCCCTGAGACCCGTCTGTCGGTGCAGATATCCGGATTAAATAATTAATCGAAAGAGATGGCTGTATATTATTAACTTCAGCGGATGATCCACCCAGATCTGCCGGGTACTGAGACTGAGTAAGTGTTTCAGTTTCTGCGCCTTCAGTCGTCCCTAGGAACGTTGAACTGGTCTTTCCCACAAGAACGCGACCTGATGTATCTGGCACATCAAATGTTGAATTGCCGTCACCACCATAAGTTATGCCCAGAACTACAAAAAGAGACTGATTATCGACAATGTTAACGGCCGCTCCGTCAGTTTGCTCCCCTGAACTGTTGGTCGCATAATTAAAGGCCGAGAAACGCAGCATGCCTAATGGAAAAATACTGGAAGAAGACTGCGCATCGCTCGGGTAAGTCCCCTGTGTTACGATCTGCTCACTCAAAACTGTTGTTTTTTGATTATTATTAAATACAATAGAGGACATTTCTATAACTACTCACAATATATACAAAAAAGCACTCCGCCACTCTCCAGGCACGTCTCTGATATCTGGATACACGATGCTATCATATCAGGTAAGTTATAATTGTTACTAAAAGATAACAGTTTGTTCAGTCAGGCATATGGCCCATAATCATCTGAATAACCGGGCTCTTCAGATCACATGCCTGACTGTAAAAAAAATCATTAATAACTGGCAGAAAGATTAAACAAAAAAGAGCGACCAATAGCCGGCGTGACACGGTTTTGAAACAGGCTGCTATAATTAAGACGATTAGCAAGATTGTAACCGTTCATTGCAATACGCCAGTGCTCTCCAAATTTGTGCGCAATCATAGCATCAAAATCTAAAGTCGCTGGTACACGCGCGGTGTTTGCTGCATCCAGCCATACAGCCTGACGCCATGTTACGCCGCCACCAATGCTAAGATTATATGGCGTTCTGGGAGCAATGTTATAGCTCGTCCATAAAGTAGCTGAATTTTTGGGGACAAACTGTATACGCTTACCAACGTCAGCCGCGGTTTCAGAGCCCGTAACACGACTATCGTACAATGCGTAGGTGCCTATAATACTCCAGTTTGCCGTGATGTTTCCTGATGCACTCAATTCCAGCCCCTGATTCCGCTGACTGTCAGATGAAGCAGAGACATCTCCGGTTGAAGGGTCTGTTATTGTTGAATTATTTTTCTCAAGGCGAAATAACGCTGCTGTAAACCCCATACGCCCTTTAAAAGCATTATATTTTGCACCTACCTCATAAAGCCGGCTCCGCTCAGGTGAATAACCAGACCCTGTAATAAAGGGAGCATTGCTATTGGTAACATAGAGGCTTGTCGGTGTTGTTGATTCAGACCAGTTAAAATATACCATCAGATTATCATCAGGTGTGTACATCATACTAACGGTGGGATTAACCGTTGTTTGTGTCTGCCTGAAATGTGAATCAGGTGTTGTTTTAACACCGCCTGTAGCCGAATACGAACTATACCACTGATCCAGCCGAAATCCGCCCTTAATGGCAAACCATTTTGCCAGCCAGATCTGATCAGAAAGAAAAACGCCAATGTCAGTTGCACTGCCATCTTTATAACATTTACGCCCTACACCATTGGGGATAGAAGCCAGCCCACCAGGGTTTTCTGCGCAACTTACTCGTTCAAGACCAGGAACATTCATCGATGGATTTATAAGGTTAGTACCCTGGCGCGTTTCATTATAAGGGTAGTTTTTTCTGTGATCTTCAACGTGCTCAATATCAAAACCACCTATCACCTCGTGGCGAATACCTCCGGTATTGAAGCGGGCAATGCCTGAAAAAACATTTTGTATTGACCAGTCACTTTGTCTGTAAGGGTTTGGCCCTCCCAACCCGCCATTTCTGACAATAGCAGCCGAAGTGTCACCACTAAAATATTTGCTAACGCAGGTCGCATTACAGTTTGGCTGTGATGCTGAGTAATAACGATGGTAAATGCCGCCCTTTGTATCATTGTAAAGGGTAAGCCATGGTTTGATTTTTGCTGTAAGTCTGCCGCTCAGCATATCAGTGCTGACATCATCCTGGTCAAATGTTGTTCCATACCAGTTTTTTCTATTTATACCATATTCTGTAATGGGTTTTGCAATTTTGGTTCCTGGCTTCTGCACAACCCATACACCATAATCTGGTATACGATTATCATTTTGATGAAAATAATCGACAGTGTAAGAAATTTTTTTATTCAAACCAAATGTGACTGAGGGTGCGATACCCCAGCGGTGAGAATAAATATAATTTCGGCCAACCATATTATTTTCGTTGCCCATAGCCGAAAGTCTGACAGCAATACTATCACTGATTTGTTTATTAATATCCAAAGTGCCACGATAATAAGAACCTGAACCGCCTGAAAAATTTGCCTGGTAAGAATCTTTTTTATGAGGTGCTTTTGTCACTATATTAATAGCGCCACCTGTTGTGCCATTACCAAATACTTCTGAAGATGGACCTTTTATAACAGACACATGATCATAATAAAAACTATCACGCGTATAAACACCAAAATCGCGCAGGCCATTCTCATAAATATCGTTCTGCGCCTGAAAACCACGGATCAAAAACTGATCTCCCGACATCCCGCCCTCTCCTTCACCTACAGAAGCTGTGATGCCGGGCACGTTACGCAGTGCTTCATCTAATGATTTTACATTTTGCTGCTCCATCAAAACACGTGGAACAACATTCACTGTCTGAGGAGTATGCATGACATCCTGAGGCATACGGCTCAGGCCAATATCCTCACGCAGGATATTCATGCTGCTACCATGAACTGTAATGGCTTCATCAGCATAATGTGCAGGGTGCATTCCCTGCGCCAGAGGTCCATTAATGGGCTGTGCATGAACAAGTTCCTGAGAAGAAGCTGTATCAGGAACAACAGATGATTGTGGAACTGATTTATGCGCTTTGGTGTGACGATGCTTAGATTTTGTTACATGATCTGTCGTCATTGCAGCATCAGAATTGCCTGTATGTAAAGCTGAGCAAAACAAGGCAAACCCCGCCATAAGTGGAGTGGAACGTGCAGAGTGATAGAGATGCCGGTGCGTCATTTCAATGCTTTCGTGACAAACAAAGTAGGGCACAAAAAACACAAATGAGAATGTGTCACAATTGCAAATTATGGTTTTCGGGTCTATACCTAGGCTCAGGACCTGTTAATTTATTGAACTGAGCGAGAGATTGTGATTCACAGGCTTACCG